>CBFGZJ010000132.1:0-5438 GCA_965653215.1 uncultured Sphingomonas sp.
AAGAGGAGCAGCCCCCAAAGGATCGCGCTCTCGATCATCGCCAGCGCGTAGCTCGCCATGTGCTTGGGCCCGAGGGCGGCGAGGCGGCCGCCAACCAGGCCGCGAGCAAGGTCCAGGACATGCTTTCGCGTGACTACGCCGGGGCCCGCATTGATGCGGTCGAGACTGTTTCGGGCAAGGTTAGCGAGGAACTGGCGACCGACGGCGGGCTGGCCATCATCCTCGCGATGATCGGCATCGCGATCTACATCTGGTTCCGCTTTGAATGGCAATTCGGGGTCGGCGCTCTGCTGACCTTGGGGCATGACGTCGCGATGACGCTCGGCTTCTTCTCGTTGACAGGATTCCAAGTCGATCTGAACGTCGTTGCCGCGATCCTGACCATCGTCGGCTATTCGCTGAATGACACGGTGGTGATCTACGACCGAATCCGCGAAAACCTTCGCAAGTTCCGCAAGATGACGATTGTTCCACTGATCAACCTGTCGCTGAACGAAACTCTTTCGCGGACGATCGTGACCTCATTGTCCATCCTGCTGGCGCTTGGGATGCTGTTGATCCTCGGTCCCGACGTCATTTTCGGCCTGACGATCGCTATCTTCATCGGCATTTTCGTTGGGACCTATTCGTCAATCTACATTAGCTCTCCGGTGCTGGTATGGCTTGGCGTAAAGCCGGACAGCTTCCTCAGGGTCGATGAACCTGGCGCCTCAAGGGAGACCGAGGCTTGAATCCGTCAAGCCCCTGCTTCTTCCCCTTTGCCTTCGCTGGGGCTGCCGCTACAAAGCGCGACCATGGTTAAACTCAATCGAATCCTGCCGGTTGTGCTCGCTGCGGCCGTGATCCTTCCGCTCGGTGCCTGCGCCAGCAACCGCGGCAAGGAAGATACGCCCTATGTCGCCCGCGACATCAGCACCCTCTACACGCTGGCGCACAATTATCTCGATCGCGGCCGGTACCGCGAGGCAGCAAAGGCATTCGACGAAGTCGAGCGGCAGCATCCTTATTCTGTCTGGGCACGACGCGCTCAGCTGATGAGCGCATTCAGCTATTATATGGCGCGTCAATATACGGACTCGATCAACTCGGCGCAGCGCTTCCTGACGATCCATCCTGGCAACAAGGATGCGCCCTACGCTCATTATCTGATCGCGATGAGCTACTATCAGCAGATCGCAGACGTTACCCGCGACCAGCGCACCACCCAGCAGGCTTCGGATGCGTTCGGGGAGTTGATGCGGCGCTACCCGGCGAGCCGCTATGCGGCCGATGCACGCCTGAAGCTCGACCTTATCAATGACCACCTCGCCGGCAAGGAGATGGAGGTTGGCCGCTTCTACCAGCGCCAAGGCAACTGGCTGGCGTCGGTCGTCCGGTTCCGGACGGTCATAGAGAAATATCAAACGACCAATCACACGCCCGAGGCCTTGCTTCGGCTGACCGAGTCTTATCTTTCGCTTGGCCTGCCGCAGGAGGCGCAGAAGACCGCGGCGGTGCTTGGCCGAAACTATCCCGGCACCCGGTGGTATCGGGAAGCCCATGACCTCGTCCGGCGGCATTCGACTCCGAAGGCTTGATTGCTCCGTCAACTCGCCATTCGCGACGTTGTCCTGATCGAGGAACTCGACCTCGAATTCGGTCCTGGGCTGGGTGTTCTGACCGGCGAGACCGGGGCAGGGAAATCCATCCTGCTCGATGCGCTCGGGCTTGCGCTTGGAGCTCGTGCCGACAGTTCGCTGGTCCGTGCTGGCCAGCCTCAAGCGATCGTCTCTGCCGAGATCGAATTGGCCCCGGCGCACCCGGTGATTGGTCTCCTCGAAGAATCGGGGATTGCGATCGAGCCTGGCGAACCCCTGCTTCTGCGCCGCACAGTCAAGGCGGACGGAGGCAGCCGCGCGTTTGTCGGCGGCGTTGCAGTCTCTGGAGCGACCCTGAGAGAAATTGGCGCTCTGCTCGTGGAAATCCACGGGCAGCATGATGAACGCGGCCTGCTCGATCCGCGTGGCCACCGCGCGCTGCTCGATTCCTTCGCCAGGATCGATGGGTGGCTGGTCGAAGCGGAATGGCAGCGGGTCGCGGCCCTGGAGCGGGAGCTTGCCGAAGCGCGCGAACAGGCCTCCGGAGCGGAACGTGAGCGAGAGTGGCTGGAGTTTGCGGTCGCAGAGATCGACAGGCTTGGCCCCGAAGCTGGCGAAGAAAGCCGCCTGGCTGAGGATCGCGCGGCGATGCAATCGGGCGCGAAGGCCGGCGAGGCGCTCACCGGGATCGATGAGCTGCTCGGCGGGTCCGATGGCGCGCTTGCGCAACTTCGCTCAGCGGCCCGGCGGATCGAGCGGGGAGCGGCAGACCATCCTTTGCTGTCCGAAGCTTTGGCGGCGCTCGATCGAGCGGTGATCGAGGCCAGTGAGGCCGAGGACAAGATCGCTCGCGCGGCGGATGCGCTGGCATTCGACCCGGCCAGGTTGGAGGCGGTCGAGGCCCGCCTGTTCGACATCCGGGCGTTGGCTCGCAAGCACCGGTTGGAGCCGGATTCGCTCGCCGAGTTGGGCCGGCAGCTGGGTGAGAAGCTCGCTGCGCTCGACGCCGGCAGTGAGCGGATCGCGACACTCGAGAAGCAGCTTGCCGGCGCTCGGGCGGAGTTCGACCGTGTTGCCCAGGAGGTCCGGCAGGTCCGGCACGAGGCAGCAGCGCGTCTCGACGAGGCGGTTGCCCGGGAACTTGCGCCTTTGAAGCTGGAGTCCGCCAGCTTCCGTACCAGCCTGTCCGATGCTCCGCCGGGACCACATGGGATCGATCGGGTGGAGTTCGAAGTCTCGACCAATCCTGGGGCGCCGTTTGGTCCGCTCGTCCGAATCGCCAGCGGCGGTGAGCTCGCGCGCTTCATCCTCGCACTGAAGGTCGCGCTCGCAGAGGCGGGCGGAGCCGCGACGATGATCTTCGACGAAGTGGATCGCGGCGTCGGCGGCGCGGTCGCGAGTGCGATCGGCCAGCGGCTCGCACGGCTGGCCGGCGAGGCTCAGCTGCTGGTGGTGACTCACTCGCCCCAGGTAGCGGCGCGCGCGGCGACCCACTATCGCATCGCGAAGGCGCATGACGGGCTGGTCACCCGAACCTCGGTCGAGCGGCTTGATTCCGAGCAGCGGCGGGAAGAAATCGCGCGGATGCTCTCGGGCGCTGCGATCACCGACGAGGCGCGAGCCCAGGCCGCGCGATTGATGGAGGCAGCATGACTGAACAACGGGATATCGAACATGAGTTTCGCGGCGAGCAGCTGAAAAGCGTGCTGGTCGCTCCAGCCGCCGGGCAGGCGCGAGCGACGATCATCATGATCCCGACCGTCATGGGCGTGTCCGATCTCGAGCTCGGCTTCGCCCAACGCTATGCGGAGAAGGGCTTTACCTGCCTGGTCGCTGACATTTTCGGCGGCAAGTTCCGCAATGCCGAGCGCGACGTCATGTTCGGCGAAATGGGGCGCTTGAACGCGGATCGCTCTGCGCTTCGTGACCGCTTGCTGTCCGTGCTTGACGTGGCCCGTGCGCAGGCGGAGGTCGACTCCTCTCGCATCCTCGCGATCGGGTTTTGCTTCGGCGGCAAGTGCGTGCTCGACCTGGCGCGGAGCGGCGCGGATATCGCCGCCGTTGCCGCGTTCCATGGGCTGTTCGATCCCGCTGGCCTGCCTCCGCAGCCGATCAAGGCGAAGGTGGTCTGCTATCATGGCTGGGACGACCCGATGGTCCCGCCAGATTCAGTGGTCGCGCTCGCCAAGGAACTGACGGACGCGGGAGCCGACTGGCAGATCCACGCTTACGGTCACACGGCGCATGGATTCACCAATCCGAACGCCAGCGCGATCGGAATTCCGGGCGTCTCCTACGAGGCGAAGGCGGCGCGCCGGTCCTTTGCCGCTCTCGACGATCTGCTTGGAGAGCTGTTTGGCTGAGCCAACCGAGGCGGAAGCCGCCAACCGGCTGATGCGGCTGGCGAGGGCGATCGCCAGGCACAACCGCCTCTACCATGATCAGGACGCGCCGGAGATCAGCGACGCGGAGTTCGATGCGTTGATCCGCGAAAATGCGGAGCTCGAGCAGCGCTTTCCTCATCTGGTGTGGTCGGATTCACCGTCCAAGGTGGTTGGCGCGGCGCCGTCGTCGAGCCTGGCCAAGGTGGCACATGCCCGGCCGATGCTCAGCCTCGAGAATGCGTTTAGCGCCGACGAGGTTGGCGAGTTCCTCGCGCGCGTGCGGCGCTTCCTCAGCATTCCTTCGGACGAATTGGTCGCGCTGACCGCGGAGCCGAAGATCGACGGGCTGAGCTGTTCCCTACGCTACGAGCAAGGCGAGTTGGTCCTGGCTGCGACCCGAGGAGACGGGTCGGTCGGGGAGGACGTCACCGCCAATGTGCGGACGATCGCCGATATTCCGCAGACACTTCACCCCTCCCCTTCAGGGGAGGGGCCGGGGGTGGGGCGGACGGACGTAGGCTCTCGCGACCTCCCCATCCCAACCCCTCCCCTGAAGGGGAGGGGTTTACAGGTTCCTGCTGTCCTCGAAATTCGCGGCGAGGTCTACATGTCGAAGGCGGATTTCGCGGCGCTGAACCAGCGGCAGGAAGCAATTGGGGGGAAGATCTTCGCCAACCCGCGCAATGCCGCCGCCGGATCGTTGCGGCAGAAGGACCCGGCAATCACGGCGGCCCGGCCGCTCCGCTTTTTGGCGCACGGCTGGGGCGAGACCAGTGAAATCATTGCGGACACGCAATGGTTGGCGATGCAGAAGATCGCCGGCTGGGGCTTCCCGGTCAGCGACTTGCTCGCCCACTGTGCGGATGTTGAGGAGGGTTTGACCCATTATGCGGCGATCGAACATGCCCGCGCCGACCTGCCGTTCGACATCGATGGGGTCGTCTACAAGGTCGATCGGCTCGACTGGCAGGACCGCCTTGGCTTCGTCGGCCGCGCGCCGCGCTGGGGGCTGGCGCACAAATTTCCCGCGGAGAAGGCCGAGACGACCCTGGAGGCGATCGACATCCAGGTCGGCCGCACCGGCAAGCTGACCCCGGTCGGGCGGCTGAAACCGGTTGGCGTCGGCGGGGTCATCGTTCAAAACGTCACCCTCCACAATCGTGACGAGATCGCGCGGCTCAGCCTGCGGATCGGTGACCGCGTCCGCATTCAGCGCGCGGGTGACGTCATCCCGCAGGTGGTCGAGAACCTCACCCGCGACGAGAAGCGCGATCCTTACGCTTTCCCCGACCATTGCCCGCAATGCGGCAGCGAAGCGGTTGCGGAAGAAGGCGAGGTCGACGTCCGCTGCACCGGCGGACTGATCTGTCCCGCACAGCGGATCGAGCGGCTGAAGCATTTCGTATCGCGCGGGGCGATGGACATCGACGGGCTTGGCGAGAAGAGCCTGTTCGAGTTCGTCGAACTGGGGTGGCTG
>CBFGZJ010000133.1:0-5412 GCA_965653215.1 uncultured Sphingomonas sp.
GGAACGATCGGCAGCGGCAGCGGGGCAATCGGGATCCCCTCTTCCATCAGCGTCCGCGCCTCAACCAGGCTGGTACGGCCATGAACGGGTTTGGCTTCGCGCTCCCCAAGGTGCATCGCTCGCGCCTCTTCCGCAAAGCGATCGCCGACCCAGGACGAGCCCGTCAGCATCCTGGTCTGGACCGCCGCCAAAGCCGCTACGACGGCCTTCGGATCGACAGCATCTTTCGTGGATGAAGTGGTGGCGACGGCCGGAGCCATTGGCGCCTTGCTGATCTGGCTGCAGCCGCACAGCGGGCATTGCACAAGCCCGCGAGCCTGCTGCTCCGAATAGTCCTGGCTCGATCCAAACCAGGCCTCGAACACATGGCCGCCCGTTTCGCAAGTGAGGTCAAAAACGATCATCAAACTACTCGCACAGTCGATATAGGGCGGCGGTGCGCCAGGACTGGAATGCGCGAGCGCACCTCCTCCAACCGGCCCAACTGAACCTCCGCGAACCCGACGCCAACCTCGCCCTTCATGTCCAGTAATATGTCGCCCCATGGATCGATCACAAGGGAATGGCCAAAAGTTTCCCTGCCGTCTTCATGACGACCGGTCTGAGCAGCGGCGATGATAAAGGAGGCGGACTCGATCGCGCGAGCACGGAGAAGAATGTTCCAGTGGGCGCGGCCAGTGGGAACGGTGAACGCAGCCGGCACCGAGATTGCTGTTGCTCCAGCTTCGGACAGACAGGCGTAAAGGTCCGGAAATCGCAAATCGTAGCAGATCGACAAGCCGAGCGTTCCGACCGGAGTGCCGGCAAGTGCCAGCGCCTCCCCGCCCGCCTGGTAAATCGCGGATTCACGCCAGCTCTCCCCTCCCGGCACATCGACATCGAACAGATGCAGCTTGTCGTAGCGGGCGCGGACCTCGCCGTTGGGATCGATCACGAAGGCGCGGTTGGCAAGCTTGCCGCCGCGTCCAAGCACCGCCAGCGAGCCGAGATGCACCCACATCCGGTGATCCACAGCGGCTTTTCGGACCGCCGCGAGCACATGATCGTCCTCTTCAGAGCGGGCGCTTGCCAAGGCCCGTTCCCGGACCCGATCGAGCATGTTCGACATCTCCGGAGTGAACAGCATCGCTGCGCCGCCCGCAGCGGCCTGCCCGACTGCGGCCACCAGCAGCTCCGCATTGCGCTCCGGTTCGATCCCGCTCTGCGCCTGATAGATCGCGATGCGGGTCATCACGTCACGCCAGCAGCGGGTCCAGCTTCCCTACGCGCTCGAGCGCGTAGAGGTCGTCACAACCGCCGATGTGCCGCCCGCCGATGAAGATTTGCGGCACCGTCGTGCGTCCATTGGCGCGCTGGATCATCTCATCGCGCTTCGGTCCGCCGCCATCGACCGGAAATTCCTTAAACTCGACTCCCTTCTGGCGGAGCAGTTCCTTCGCCCGGTAGCAATAGGGGCACGTCGCCTTGGTATAGATTTCCACGCTTTCCATTCAGCCTCCATCACCCCACGGCCGGGCGCACGACCCGTGCCCAGACAATCAGTTCCACCCGGTCTGCCCCCGCCTGCTTCAACGTCTTCGTGCACGCGTCGGCAGTGCTGCCGCTGGTATAGACATCATCCACAAGAACAACCGTCCGCCCGCGCAAGGAGTTTCCATCCGCGATCGCAAACGCGCCCGATACGGCCCGCTTGCGCTGTGCCGGCGACATGCCCTTGAGCCTCGGAGTGCGCCGCTTCCGCTTCAGCAAACCAGGCGCCAGTACAAGCCCGCTTGCCCCCGCCAGTTCACGGGCGATGAGCGCGGATTGATTGAAGCCTCTGCTCCACAGGCGCGACCGGTGCAATGGTACGGGCACCAGCAGCGCACCCGGTTCCGCGGGCAGATGACGCCGCATGTAGCGCGCCATCGTTCGTGCCACCGCCGTCTTGCGCCCATATTTCAGCTTCAGCACAAGCGCTCGGGCCGTCTCACCATATTCGACTGCGGCGCGGATCCGGTCAGGCCGTGGCGGACTGGCGAGACAGCCGCCGCACAATTGCTCTTCACTGATCTCGAGCGGAATTCCGCAGCGCTCACAGCCCGCGCCCGTCATCCAGCCGATGCCACCCCAGCAAGCCGGGCAGAACAGGTCAACCTCGCCGACAATGGTCCCGCAGACGGCGCAACGCGGAGGAAGCACAAAGTCGAGCAGCATTCGGCCAGCGGTTTGTAGGAAGCGGATAGCGGTCATCGCCCTCTTGTCGCCTCGTCCTGCTCCTTCCACAAGCGGCGCATGGCTGGGCCTCTCTTCGATCGCGATCTGCGGAAGCTGCGCCGCGACCGCGCCGAGCGGATGAGGAGCGACCTCTTCCTCGTGGAGCGCGCGTTCGAGGACACGCTCGACCGACTTGAGGATGTGCACCGGACCTTCACCGCAGCGCTACTGATTGGGTGCCCGCATCCTGACTGGCCGGCAAGGCTCGCCGCCCATGCGCGAACTGTGACCGTTGTGGAGCCAGGGGAGCGGTACGCGGCGGCAGTGGGTGCCATTTGCGCCGAAGAAGATGCCCTGCCGTTCAAGCCCGGAAGCTTCGACCTCTGCCTGACGATCGGGACGCTCGAAACAGTTGCCGACCTTCAGCACTCGCTGCGCGCCATCCGCTCATGCCTCAAGCCTGACTCGCTGTTCATCGGCGCGATTGGCGGGAACGGCAGCCTGCCGGCACTGCGCAGTGCGATGCTGGCAGCTGACAAGGCGGTTGGGCAAGGTGCCGCCCCGCATGTCCACCCGCAAATTGACCCGCCGACGCTCGCCGCGTTGCTGACGAACAGCGGCTTCACCATGCCTGTCCTCGACGTTGACCGGGTGGAGGTGCGCTATCGCAGCTTGCGGCCGCTGGTCCGAGACTTGCGTTCGATGAGCGCGACCAATCTGCTGTGCGCGCGTCCACGCCACGGACTGATGCGCGCCGCTCTCAAAGCTGCCGAGCAACGCTTTGGCGAGCTCGGAGACGGGCAGCGCACGTCAGAACTCTTTGACATCGTCCATTTCGCAGCGTGGACCCCCCAAGGCCGAGCCAACGAACATGCCTACTGAGCTGTTAAGATCGCATGCGTCCAACTCGTTAAGGTTTTCTGGCTAAACCGGTCGCGTGGACGTGGACCAGAGGAGGGTGGCTTGGACGCTATCCGAACGGCGATCTGCCGCCTTCGCGATGACCAGCGCGGGGCGACAGCGATTGAATATGGACTCATCGCGGCACTCATCGTGCTCGGGATGATGGGCGGGCTGTCTATGCTTGGCGGGGGTGCCAACGGCATGTGGGGCAAGCTCAGCACAAACGTCCAGACCTATATGTAGTGCAGCGCTCAGGCAGCGCTGCGACTTTCGTAGACCACCAGCTTGACGCGCTGCCCTGGAACGAGCCGTGCGCCGGGCTGCAGGCCGTTCAGCGACAGGAAGCGATCCTCGCGGAAATTCGGATAGGCCAACCTGCTCGCCAGTGATGCCACCGTGTCTCCCGCGTTGACGGTGACGGCGTCGAGGCGCTTCCGATCAAGCCGGGCGCCACGGTGACGACGTCGACCACGCGCGGGCGGATTGCGGCGGCCTCGCTCGGCGAAATCCGCCGCAACGAATCGACCATGGTTGCGAACGGCCCGATCCCGCTCCCGCCACGAGTCAGCATCACGAAGTGATAGGCGACATTCGGCGACCAGCGGTACGCGACCACGCTGACGTCAATCACCCCGGACCGCGTGTTCGCGCGGGCCGTCGTGTACAGTGCTTCCATGCCGTTGATCTGAGTCCGCCGCGGCTGCGGAATCGAGAGCTGCTGCCGTCCGCCGGTGAGCCCGTTGAACACACGGTAGACATAGTCGTTCAGGCTGCCGTTGAACCGGCCGCCGCTGAACTGGGCCTGGCCCGACGAACCACGGATCGTCACTGCGTCGGTGCTATTCTGCATCAAGAAGCCCTGCGGCACCGTAAACTGCATGCGCAGGTCCGGGTGAGTGAAACTGCGGCCGTCGATCACGCCCTGCTTGGGGTCATCATCAACCAGCATGCCGTCGATGGCATTCAGGAATGCAGCCTCATTGCGGAGTCCCTTGCCTGCGCGGCCACTACTCTGCGCGGCAGCGGCAGCGCGCTGCATGCGGTTGGTGCTGAGCGGGTGCGTGCTCGCCCACTCCGGCAAGGAGCGGTTATCGCGACCCTGGATCCGCGCTTCGAGGGCAGATGCGCGACCGAGCGCCCCGAGCATCGAGGCTGCGCCGGCCGTGTCATACCCCGCGGCTGCGAGATATCGGATGCCGAGATCGTCGGCCTGATACTCCTGATCGCGCGAGAAGCTGAGCGTCGCCATCTGCGCTGCCTGCTGAGCCCCCTGCGAAATCAAATTTCCAAAGACATTGTTGCCGACAACGCTGCCCAGCACCGCGCCCAAAACGCCGAGGATGCTATTGCGGCTGGCCGTCGACTGGCGCGATTGCGCGTGATTGGCGGCAATATGACCAACCTCATGCCCGAGCGCGAACGCCAGCTCGGATTCATTGTTCATCAGGCTCATCAACTGGCGCGTCACGTAGACGTAGCCGCCAGGCACGGCGAACGCATTTTCAACCGCCGAGTTCAACGCGGTGAAACGGTACGCCTGCTGCGGATTGAGTGTCCCGGAGTACGCCGCAACCCGTTGTCCAATCTGCTGAACATAGGCGCCCCGCGGACCCGACTCTTGACCACCGAACTGCGCCACCACCTCGGGATGCTGACGCTGCGCTTCCGCCACATCGCTGGCGCGCAGCGATCGCGCACCCTGCGCGGAAACCGTGATCGGGATGGCAACGACCGCAGCTGCGGTCGCGAGAAGGACGATCTTACGCATAACGCTCTCCACCGGTGCCTCATATTGATGAGGATGCGCAATGAACGGTGGATGAAAAGCGAAGGTTCCCGCGCTTAGCTGGCGAGGAACTTGGCCCGGCGCTGGCTGATCAGCTCGTCACGGCTCAGCGATCCAAGCTCGTCCAACTCCTCGACAATCGCTGCCTTGAGAGCGTCGATTGCTTGCGCATGATCGCGCTGCGCGCCCCCCAACGGCTCAGGCACGACCCGGTCGATGATGCCGAGATTCTTCAGATCTTCCGCGGTGATCCGCATGGCCTCGGCAGCGTCCGCAGCGCGGTCGGCGGTTCGCCACAGGATCGAGGCACACCCTTCGGGAGAGATGACGGAATAGACCGCATGCTCGAACATCAGCACGCGATTGGCTGCGGCAATGGCAACTGCCCCGCCTGATCCGCCCTCGCCGACGACCGCAGCGACCAACGGAACGCCGAGTGCGAGACACTGTTCGGTCGACCGGGCGATCGCCTCCGCCTGGCCGCGTTCCTCCGCCTCGACGCCCGGGAAGGCGCCTGGAGTGTCGAC
>CBFGZJ010000134.1:0-5379 GCA_965653215.1 uncultured Sphingomonas sp.
TGTTCCGGGTTGAGGCCGACCACGTCCAGGAGTTCGCGCACCCGGCGGCGGCGGCCACCTCCTCGTAGGCGGCCCAGCCCTCGGCCTCCCGGCCTTCCTGGAACGCCTTCCGCGCCTCGGCCATCTTCGCGTCCGCCTTCGGCTGGTTCCGGCCGAGCACGAAATCGATGTAGTCCTCGATGCTGCCCGGATAATCGACCGCCGCGCCATTCTCCACCAGCACCAGACGGTCCGCGGTCAGCTCGACCATGTGGCGGTCATGGCTGATGAGGATCACGGCTCCGTCATAGTCGTTGAGCGCCTGGACCAGAGCTTCGCGAGCATCGACGTCGAGATGGTTGGTCGGCTCGTCCAGGATCAGCAGATGTGGGGCGTCGCGGGTGATCAGCGCAAGCGCGAGGCGCGCTCGCTCGCCGCCAGACAGCTTGCTCGCCGGCGTCGTGGCCTTGTCTCCCGAAAAGCCGAACCGGCCAAGCTGCGCCCGGACCGCGCCAGGTGCCATGCCGTCCATCGCCCGGCTCATGTGCTGGAGCGGGGTGTCGTCGCCGTGCAGCTCTTCGACCTGATATTGCGTGAAATAGCCGACCCGCATCTTACCCGAGGCATGCATCGCGCCCTCTGCCGGGGCGAGCTGCGCGGCGAGCATCCGGGCAAGCGTCGTCTTGCCGTTGCCATTGCGGCCGAGCAGCGCAATCCGGTCGTCGGGATCGATCCGCAGGTTAAGCGAGTGCAACACCGGCGGGGCATCGCCATAGCCGACCGCGGCCAGGTCCAGCGTGATCAGCGGCGGCTTCAGTTCGCTCGGGCTAGGGAAGGCGAAGCTCAGGGTCGGGTCCTCGGCGAGTGCGGCGATCGGCTGCATCTTGGCCAGCATCTTCGCCCGCGACTGCGCCTGCTTGGCCGTCGACGCCCGCGCACTGTTACGGGCGATATAGTCCTGCAATCTTGCTCGCTGCGCATCCTGTGCCGCCTGCGCTGCCGCCAACTGGGTTGCCCGCTCCGCCCGCATCCGCTCGAAATCGTCGTAGCCGCCGGAGTAGAGAGTGATCTTCCCACGCTCGAGGTGAAGGATCGTATCGACCACATTGTTGAGCAGGTCGCGCTCGTGGCTGATCACCAGCAATGTGCCAGCATAGGACTTGAGGAAGTTCTCCAGCCACAGGGTGGCTTCGAGATCGAGATGGTTCGACGGTTCGTCGAGAAGCAGAATGTCGGGCCGCGAAAAAAGCAGAGCAGCCAGAGCAACCCGCATCTTCCAGCCACCCGAATAACTATCCAGGGCGCGCGCCTGCATCTCTTCGTCGAACCCCAGGCCGAGCAGGATCCGTGCCGCGCGTGCCGGCGCGGCATATGCGTCGATCGCCAGCAGCCTGTCGTGAATATCGCCGAGCCGCTCCATGTCCGTGCAGTGCTCGGCCTCCCGCAGCAACTCCGCGCGCTCGCGATCAGCCTCCAGTACAGTCTCGAACGGTGTCGCGGTGCCGCTTGGCGCCTCCTGAGCGATGTAGCCGAGCCGAGCCCGGCGCGGCATTGCGATCTCGCCTTCGTCGGCCTCCAGCTCGCCGATGATGACCTTCATCAGCGTGGATTTGCCGGCGCCATTGCGGCCGACCAGCCCAACTCGACTGCCCGGCGTGATCGCCGCGCTCGCACGGTCGAGGATCGTGCGCCCACCAAGCCGGACGATAACATTATTGATTGTCAGCATGGCCGCGCCCGTAGCAGCCATTGGTGACAATCCCAAGATCGACGCCTCGATTAGGAGGCGGAAGCAATCCTTGGAGCATCGAACATCTGCGGCATCGCTAAAGCGTCAAACCCGTAAGGATCGGGGCGGAAGATCACTCCGTTCCCGCTCGGTGCGACCGTCAGATAGGTCATGTAGATCGGAACCGGCCGCGGCAGATCGAACACTTCCTCGCGCGCGGTGCTTGGCTGAGGTACGCGGCCGAACACCCAGCTGGCGAAGCGGCGATAATCCTGAAGCCGCACGCAGCCGTTGCTGAGCCAGCGGTTCTCCTTCGTGAACAGCTCCTTGTGCGGCGTGTCGTGAAGATAGATGCCATAGTCGTTCGGCATCTCGAACTTCATTTCGCCCATGGAATTCCACGGGCCGGGAAGTTGGCGGACAAGCACGGTTGGGGCTTGTTTGCCCGACCCGATTGCCTTCCAGTTCACGGTCTTCGGATCGACGATCGGAGCATTTCCGCTCCAGTTGGCCAGAACTTCGTAGTGGAAATTCTGAAAATAGCTCAACCCCTGCTCCGAGACCTTCTTGGCCGTAAGGCTACGGACCAGCTCAGGCGGTACATGCCAGTAGGGATTGGCCTTGGCGTTGCGCATCAGCACGGCCATCATCGGTGTCTTGGTCTTGGGGGAGCCCACGACGGCCCGCATCGAATCGGCGATTCGGTCACGGTCGAACAGATAGATTTGCGCAGCGCCCGAATCGACGACCACATAACGGTCGAATGTGCGCGTGGTCGGGAGGCGGAAGGCCCGTTCCATGTTGATGGCAATGCGGCGGGTATAATAATCGGCGCCGCGATTGAGCGATGCTGCCGTCGCCCGTCCCATGATCCCGTCCGCCGGGCTGAGTCCGTGAACACGCTGGTAGGCCATCACGGCCTGCACCACGCTCTGGTCATAGGCGCCGGTCGCGGGCAGGCCGAGGCGGGTCCGCAGCAAGCTCACACGCTTGCCGGTTGCGCCTCGCTTCAGCGCTGCTCCCGCCGGGATCTTGACCTGAGGCAGGCGGGCCCATGTCCCCTGATACCATTGCAGCCCCCGTCCAAGGTCGACGAACAGCGAATTGGGAGCACTTCTTCTGCCACCGAAGTCAAAGCTCAGGACGCGACGAAGCCAGTTCTGCGGCCGCTGCCGCCGCTTCGCCACGCTGCTCATCTGTGGGTCGACGTAGACGAAGTCGATCCCCTGCTTGATGGTGCGCGGCACCGCGATCGGTTCGTCCCCGCGCGGCGCTGCGGGAAGCGGTGTCGCCGTCAACAAGGCCACGGCTCCAAGGACAAGACTGAGGTTTTTGCGCATGATTCCCCGTGGCTACCGACGCGTCGGCCGTTTGTAGACCTCCCGAAATCCTAGAAGGCTCGGGTTTCGCTGGGCTGAACGAGCCACTCAAACGATCGTATCCATCGATAGGGAAAACCCGATCGTTAGACGCGGCTTTGTTCGACAGCGCCGCATACATGCCAGCAGGGCCGCGAAAGCAGCAACTTATTTCGAGGGCCAGCCGGCCACCTGATCCAAACAATCTCCCGCGAGTGCCGAGGGTGCCGTTTCAGCTCTCAGGGTTTGCTCTGATGGACTTGAGGCAGGTTTGCGCCCGTAAGATTGTTTGGAGTTTGTCGGAGAGGATCGATGCGACGCTTCGGCCTGATCATGACCGTGCTTGCCGGTTCCGGGCTCATGGCTGGAGGATCCGAAGCAGCGAAGCCGCCAACAACCTGGGACGGGCTGGTCCAGGTGCGGGCGAAGCGCCTCGACCTCGTCTATCTCCGCCCTGGCGCGGATTTCCGGGCGTACAACAAAGTGATGCTGGATCCGGTCGAAATCGGCTTCGATAAGGATTGGCAGCGGGACTATAATATTTCGACCCGTAATCTTAGCTCCCGCCTCTCCGACCGGGATGTGAAGAGAGCAATCACCGAGGGCACAGCAGAGGCCACTGATCTCTTCTCCGATGCCTGGAGCAAGGGCGGCTATCAGGTCGTCAATGCGCCAGGCCCCGATGTGCTGCGGGTCCGGGTGGGGATCATCAACATCAGGGTCAGCGCGCCTGACACCATGTCACCGGGCCGGTCCTACACCTTCTCCCGCGACGCCGGCTCCGCGACGCTGTTCGTTGAAGCCGTGGACTCCACCAGTGGGGCGCTGCTCGGCCGGGCGGTCGACCATCGGATCGTGGGGGACAACTTTGTCATGCGCCGGACCAGCATCAGCAATCGTGGTGATTTCCGGAACGTCGTGAGGACTTGGGCATCAATCGCGGTGCGCGGAATGACCGAGCTGAAATCTCTTTCCCCGATCAATCAGTAGCCCATCAGAAAGGGAACCATTCATGTCCAGCAATCGGCTCACCAACCTGGTCGGCGGGTTCGTATTTCTACTGCTCGCGTTTGTCGCCCTTTACCGGCTTCTCTGGGGATTTTCGATCACCGTGGGCGGCCTCGAAGTGGGCCAAACCGCCAGCTTCTTCGCTCTCGTAATCTTCGCCGCTCTGAGCCTCGCCCTATTCTATGGCGGGAGAGTAAGAAGCTGAGGAGTTCTGCACGTGGCTAGCTTGGAAGACGACCGTCTGACCACCCGCAAGGTCGTGGATGTGCTCCTTCCGCTCGTGCTGATCGCCCTCCTGATTGCCTTGTGCATGCAGCTGCTGCTGCCTTTTGTCGGGCTGTTGGTGTGGACGATCATCCTGGCGATTTGCTTCCAGCCGCTCCACGCAAGACTCATGCGCAAGCGGGGCATGAGCGGGCGAAACGCCGCCATCGTCATCGGGCTCCTCCTGTCAGGCCTCATTCTCGTTCCAACCGCGATCGCCGCGACCAGTGCGGCCTCGACCATCCCCAAGCTGGTCGCCGCTATCGAGACTGGAAACGCGAACATCTCGCCGCCTCCGGCGCGCGTGCGAGAGCTTCCGGTCGTCGGACAGAAGGTGCACGGGGCCTGGTCCCAAGCCTCGTCCGACTTTCCTGCTTTCGCCAAGACCTACCGTCCGCAGGTCGCCACTTTCACCAAGTGGCTACTCGCCCAGGCCGCCGGCATGTTCGTTGCGGTTCTGCTAATCCTCGTCGCGGTGATCTTCGCGGCGATCATGCTCGCCTACCGTGAGGCAGCGCGAGCGTTCGCCTGTTCGCTCTTCACGCGAATCACCGGCGATCGATCGCATGCAGACCATTACATGGATGTGATTGCAGCCACCGTGCGCTCCGTGGCCAACGGGGTGGTGGGTGTGGCTTTCGTGCAGGCACTCCTGGTCGGCATTGGTCTATTCGCGGTAGGAATGCCGGGTGCCGGCTTGCTGTCGTTGCTGGCGATGGCCCTGGGGGTACTGCAGGTCCCGGTGGTTCTGGTCACCTTGCCCGCGATCATCTGGGCTTTTTCGGCCAAGACAATCACGGTCGCGATCATCTTCACCGTCTGGTCCTTGCTCGCAGGGCTGAGCGATGTCGCCCTGAAGCCGCTGATGATCGGGCATGGGCTGGAAGTGCCGATGCCGGTGATCCTGCTCGGGGTGATCGGGGGCGTAATGGCGTATGGTCTCGTCGGCCTATTCATCGGCGCCGTTGTGCTCGCTGTTGGCTATGTGCTGTTCCGCGAATGGCTCGACGTGCACTACCCGGATCGCGCGAAGCACGTGAT
>CBFGZJ010000135.1:0-5339 GCA_965653215.1 uncultured Sphingomonas sp.
GTTCGCGACTGCTCGCGGGGCCAACGTCGCCGATTACCGCCTCAAGATAGGCCAATGCCTCATCGACGGAATCGGCTGCGCCGTCCCGCTGCATCAGAGGATTGTTTGGGATCCACACGCCTCCGCCGGACAGTGCGCTTGTTCCGCCCCAAACGGCAGCCTTCTCGATGATGAGCGGGTTGAGCCCGTTCAGCTTGGCGGCGATTGCCCCCGCGAGACCGCCAGCGCCAGTCCCAACCACCACAAAATCGCTCAGCTGTTCAGACATACCACTCCCTCACTCCAGCCATGCTGCTCCTAGCTGAATGTCCGCGATCGCCAAAGCCGTCGGGGCTGGCCTAAATCAGCTTCATCTGCTTCGCTCCGGTCATGACTTCAGTTCCGGCCTGGCCACCCAGGAGCCTCCCTCGATTGTTCGTTCGCCAGCCGCTCGGGCCAGGAGCAAGGATTAAGCTGGATGGAGCGCAATCCAATTACCTGGCGAACGTCATGCGAATGGGGGACGGCGCACAAGTCCTGCTGTTCGACGGACACAGCGGCGAGTGGCTTGGTGAAGTGACGAGCGCATCAAAAAAACAGGTGATTCTGACCGTGGTTGAGCGCACCCGGCTGGTCGAAAAAATCCCGGACCTCTGGTTGGCTTTTGCTCCCGTCAAGCGGGCCCAAATCGACTGGCTGATTGAGAAAGCGACGGAGCTTGGAATTGCGCGCCTGATTCCCGTCATCACGCAGCGAACTGTCATCGACCGGGTCAAGGTTGAGCGACTGGAGGCGATCGCCATTGAGGCGGCCGAGCAATGTGGTCGAACCCGATTGCCGGAACTGCTCCCGCCAACGACTCTCCGCGGCTTCCTGACGAGCCTCGATCCCGGCCGGATGCTCTATTTCGCCGATGAAAATGGGGGCGCTGAGATCGCTTCGTCCGTCAAGCCTGGAGCGGCCTGCCTGCTGATCGGCCCGGAAGGGGGATTTACCGATCAGGAGCGGGACGAGGTCCGGGCCGTGCAATCCGTCACTCGCATTTCGCTCGGCCCACGGATCCTGCGCGCTGAAACCGCCGCTCTTGCCGGCATCGCAGTGTGGATGGCGCTGGCCGGAGACTGGCGCTAAGCGCGGCCCGATGACCACTCGCACAGACACCAGCGCCAGTCCGCTGATCGAGAGCCGTGATGACCTGCTCGCGGTATTCGAGGGCGGTGAGAAGCCGCGCGAAGACTGGCGGGTTGGCACCGAACATGAAAAGTTCGTCTACCGCCTGGCGGATCATCGCGCCCCATCGTGGGAGGAACCCGGCGGGATTCGCGATCTGCTCACCGCATTGACCGAGTTCGGATGGCAGCCGGTCGAGGAAGAAGGCAAGGTTATCGCCCTGACCGGCACTGACGGAACGATCAGTCTCGAGCCCGCCGGGCAGCTCGAGCTGTCCGGCGCCCCCCTCGCTACTCTTCACGAAACCTGCGCGGAAGCAAGCCGGCACCTGGATCAGGTGAAAGCAGTCGGCGAGCGGCTGGGACTCGGCTTTCTCGGACTGGGAATGTGGCCGGACAAGACCCGCAACGAGCTGCCGATCATGCCCAAGGGCCGCTATGGCATCATGCTTCGCCATATGCCCCGCGTTGGCAATCTGGGGCTGGATATGATGCTCCGCACCTGCACCATCCAGGCCAACCTCGATTATTCGTCGGAAGCCGACATGGTGAAGAAGTTCCGGGTTGGCCTTGCGCTGCAGCCGGTCGCGACCGCCCTGTTCGCGAACTCTCCGCTGACGGAGGGTCAGCCAAACGGCTACAAGAGCTTCAGAAGCCATATCTGGGAAGACACCGATCCGGCGCGAACGGGCATGCTCCCGTTCGTGTTCGAGGACGGCTTCGGGTACGAACGCTATTGCGACTATGCGCTCGACGTGCCGATGTATTTCGTCTTCCGCGACGGCAAATATCTCGATGCGGCCGGCCAGAGCTTCCGTGACTTTCTCGACGGCAAGCTGCCCGCTTTGCCAGGACAGAAGCCGACGCGGAACGACTGGACGGATCATCTGTCGACCGCGTTCCCCGAGGTCCGGCTGAAGAGCTTCCTTGAAATGCGTGGTGCGGACGGCGGCCGCTGGAGCCGCATCTGTGCATTGCCCGCGCTGTGGGTCGGACTGCTGTACTCATCTAGAGCGCTGGATGCTGCCTGGGACCTCGTCAAGCATTGGACGATCGCGGAGCGCGAGGCGCTGCGCCACATCGTCCCTCGAAAGGGATTGGAAACCCCGGTGCCGGGTGGCGGCACTCTGCGGGACTTGGCCGCCAAGGTGGTGGAGATCGCAAGCGATGGCCTGACCGACCGGGCCCGGCTGAATGCCGCGGGAGATAATGAAGGCGGCTTCCTCGATCCGTTGCGGGAGGTGGTCACTACGGGCGTGACCCCAGCCGACCGAATGCTGGACCACTTCCATAATATATGGTCCGGCGACGTCAGCAGGATTTATCAGGAACTCAGTTTTTAAGCGTCAGGAAGGCGTTGGTTTGCTTGGCCCCACCCGGCCAGAAGCCTGGACCCGGCGCGGTCGAGCAGCTCCTCCGCATCGCGAATCGAAAACCGATTGCCGCCGGGAGTCTCCTCCAGCTCATCCCAAGTAATCGGAGCCGCGACCGGAGCCCCTTCTCGCGCTCGCGCCGAATAGGGCAGGATCGCAGTTGCGCCGCGTTGGTTGCGCAGCCAGTCGAGGAATATCCGGCCCTTGCGATGGACCTTGCGGATGTTCGCCGTGAAGCGCTCGGGCTCAGCCGATGACACGGCCCGTGCGAACCGCTCGGCGAAGTCGCTCACCTGCTTCCAGTCGGCAGTGGCATCAAGCGGAACGACGACGTGTAGCCCCTTCCCGCCGGTGGTCATCGGAAAGCTGACCAGCCCCAGGTCCGACAGCAGCGCACGCAAGCGCAGGGCCGCGGACCGCACGTCAGCGAAATCGAGCCCAACGTCGGGATCAAGGTCGAAGACGAGGCGGTCGGGCTGCTCGAGAGCATCAACGCGGCTTCCCCAGCCATGAAGCTCGATCGTGCCCATCTGCACCAGGGTCAGCAGACCGGAGCCATCTTCGATGTAGAGATAATCTTCGGTTGAACCGTTTTTTTCCTTCACTGGGACGTGCTTGACGGACTCGCCGAAGGAACCCGCATCATGCTTCTGGAAGAAGCATTTGCGCGATCGTCCCTGCGGGCAGCGCACCAGGCTGACCGGCCGCCGCGCGGTATCTGTCAGCATCAGCGCCTCAACCGCTGTATAATAGGCGGCAAGATCGCCCTTGGTCAGCCCGTCCTCGGGATAGATCACCCGATCGGGGTTGCTGATCTTGATTGCGACGGACTTTGCGCCGGTCGATGACTTGCGCTCCTTCTTGGCAAGCGGCGCGGCCTTTTCGCGCACAACCTCGCGGGCGGGCTTGTCTTCCCGGAGGGCGATGAAGCTCGGGTGGCGCAGCACGCCTTCGTCGGTGAACTCGGTGAAGGCGACCTCGGCCACGAGTTCAGGCTTGATCCAGTGCGATCCGCGTTTCGCCTCTCGGGGGATGGAAAGCGCAGGCTCGTCAATTTCGAGCGGCGCCATCCGCTCGCTGATGCTGTCGATCAACTGAGTGTTGAACCCGGTCCCGACCTTCCCGGCATAGCGCAGCCCACCCTTCTCCTGGACCGCCAGGTGCAACGACCGGAATCCCCGGCGGCGGTCGCTGCGCTGCCAGCCGACGATGACGAACTCCTGCCGGTTGATGCATTTGACTTTCAGCCAGGATCGATTGCGTCCCGCGCTGTAAGGTGCGGCAGCCTTCTTGGAGACAATGCCTTCGCCGCCTTCCTTGCAGATGGCGGTGAATAGCGCCTCCCCCTTGGCGACAACATGATCCCCATAGAGGATGGGCGCGCTCACCGATTTCAACAGGGCCGCGAGGCGCTCCTTGCGCTCGATATTCGGTAATGGAGTAATATCCTCGCCGCGATCGACGAGCAGATCGAAGGCATAGAAGGCCAAGTCCGCCTTGCCACCTTTCAGGGTCGCCTGCAGCAGCTGGAAATCGGGTTTGCCGTCCTTGCCGAGCGCGACCGCTTCACCGTCGATCAGGCAGCCAGCTGGAAGTTTCTCCGCCGCACGGACAATGCCGCGAAACTTGTCGCTCCAGTCCTTGCCGTTGCGGGTCCAGGCCGTGGCTGCACCACCGGCGGTCGCGAGCAGCAGCCGATAGCCGTCATATTTATACTCGTGGATCCAGCCGCTCCCGCTCGGCACATCGTCGACCAGCGTCGCCAGTTGCGGCGCGCGGAACGGCGGCGGGCCCGCGGTAGCCCTGCGTTTGGACCGTCCACCCTTTCCGCCGCTGCGATTGGATTTCCACACATCTTCG
Organism: uncultured Sphingomonas sp.; assembly: GCA_965653215.1. Classification (GTDB taxonomy): domain Bacteria; phylum Pseudomonadota; class Alphaproteobacteria; order Sphingomonadales; family Sphingomonadaceae; genus Sphingomicrobium. Next base: position 4,382 of record CBFGZJ010000135.1, read on the forward strand.
CCGGACGAGATCTCAGCCATCGTGCGATCGGTGGTGACGCTAGTCACGCAGTCGTCGACCAAGGCCTCGCCCTCGTCAGGCTTGGCGAATGCGTCGGTGACCTTCTTGAGCATCCAATTTTCGGACCGCTCGCCCGGACGCGGCTTGAGCCGGAACATGACCCACTCGCCCCGCATCCGCTCGCCCTCGAGGGTGAAGTGGAGGTGGCCTTCCTCGATCGTCTTGCGCGGGTCCTTGCCAGGCTCCGGAACCCAGCGGCCCTGGTCCCAAAGCATGACCGTGCCGCCGCCATACTCGCCGCGCGGGATCACTCCTTCGAAATCGCCATAGTCGAGCGGGTGGTCCTCGGTCCGCACCGCAAGCCGGTTCTCGCCGGGGTCGAGGCTGGGGCCCTTCGGCACCGCCCAGCTCTTCAGGACCCCGTCCAGCTCCAGCCGGAAATCCCAATGCAGCCTGCTCGCGTCATGTTTCTGCACAACGAAGCTGTCGCCCTTGCCCTTGAGCTTGCGGCCGCGTGGCTCCTTGGTTTTCGCGAAGTCCCGCTTCCGGTTGTAAGTTTGGATGTCGAGCTTGGCGCGATCCGCCATCGCTTACGCCCGCTTGCGGCCGGCGGTTTTTCGCTCTGGGGGCTTGCGCGAAGACGAGCGACGCGGTGCCGGCTTGCTTGCGACTGCTGATTTTTTGGCGGGCTTCTGAGCGTCGCTTTCGCCGAGGCTCTTCTTGAGTGCCGCCATGAGGTCGATCACGTTCGAACCACCCGAAGGCAGACCTTCGTCGGGATCCTGGATCACCAGCTTGCCCTTCTTCTTCTTTTTCTCCTCGATCAGCGCCTTGAGCGCGTCCACGTAGCGGTTGTGAAACTCGGCAGGCTCAAACTCGCCGGTCTTCCGCTCGATCAGCGACGCCGCCATCTCAAGCAGGTCGGGATCGGGTTTCTCGTCCCCGATGTCGCGGAAAT
>CBFGZJ010000136.1:0-5294 GCA_965653215.1 uncultured Sphingomonas sp.
TCATCATCCAGCGCCGGGACGGCCGGATCGAACGCGCGGGCGAATTGCGCACGCTGGCGCAGCGCGACCGCCTCGTCGCTCCACGGCAGCAGATGCAGGCCATGAGCCTTGACCCCTTCGATCATCGCCGCCGATACCGCCTCCCAATCGGGTTCGGGATCAGGGATGAGCGCCAGCCGGATCGCGCCCAATCGTCTGCTGCGGGTTGCCGTGACTGCGCCAGTCGCCGGGTCGAACGCCAGGTCGCGTCGCGCCTCGGCCCGATCTGCAAACAGGTCGATGACCGCGGCTTCCTCGATCGTGGCGGCACTGATGATCCGGGCACCGGATGCGTGGCCAGCAACTTCGGCCACCGCCAGCCATGTACCGCGCGCGAGCGGCGATGCCGGCTCGAGCCGGAACGCGCGTCCGCCGACGGATTGCCAATGCTCGCCCGATGAGTCGCGCCGCCGCGACAAGCGCTCAGGAAAGGCGAGGGCGATGCTCCGGGCGAGGTCCTCCGCGGTTACGACCTGATCTGAACTATCGCGGTTCAAGCGTGAGGCGGTTCGCCGCGCCGCGTTCGCCCGGGCAGATCGGTCGGAGCGCCAGCGCCGATGGCGGACCTCAAGGTCCGGATCATTGCCGCCAAGGCCGCGTTCGGTCAGCAGAACGGCGGTTTCAGCGGCGGCGCGCCCGAACCCCCGCTGGCGGGCATCGATCAGCATATGCGCCAAGCGGGGCTCTAGCGGGGTAGCCGCGACGGCACGACCGTGATGGGTGATGCGTCCTTCGGAATTGACCGCACCGATCTGCTCGAGGCGGGAGAGAGCCTCGGTGAGGCCCGCTTCGGGAGGTGGATTGAGCCACCGTAGCCGCCGCGGGTTCGACTCTCCCCACATCAAGCAAGTCAGCAGGAGCCCCGAGAGGTCCGCCTCAAGAATTTCGGGTGGGTCATGCGCGGGCAGGGCGGATGTCGCCGCCTCTTCCCACAAGCGGATTGCAATTCCGGGACACTGCCGCGCGGCGCGTCCCGCGCGCTGGGTCACTGCTGCCTGGCTGGCGCGCTCGGTCACGAGCCGGGTCAGGCCGGCGCCGCGATCGTAGCGCGGACGGCGCGCAAGCCCGCTGTCGATCACGATGCGAACGCTCTCAAGCGTTACGCTCGTCTCCGCGATCGAGGTGGCAAGCACAAGCTTGCGCCGGCCCGGTGCCGCCGCTGCGAGAGCCGCACGCTGCGCTGACGGATCGACCGCACCGTGCAGCTTGTGCAATTCGACGTCGGCGGGCAGCGGGCCGAGTGCCTCCGCGGTTCGCTCGATCTCCGCAACCCCGGGCAGGAAGGCGAGTGCCGACCCGGGGTGCTCGGCCAGTGCCCGGCGGATTGCCGCTGCCATTTGCGGCTCAATCCGAGCGCCCGCATCACGGCCGACATGTTCGATCAGGAGCGGGAAGCTCTTGCCTTCGCTCTCGATCAGCGGCGGTCCGCCGAGAAGCTTGGCGAAGCGCGCTCCATCAAGCGTCGCCGACATGGCCAGCAGCCGCAGGTCCGGACGCAGCGCCTCGCCCGAATCGAGCGTCAGTGCGAGCGCCAGATCATTGTCCAAGCTCCGCTCATGGAGTTCATCGAACAGCACCGCCGACACTCCAGTCAATTCCGGGTCGGCCTGAATCCGCGACAGATAGACGCCATGAGTCATGGCGATTACCCGCGTTTGCGGTCCGGTCTTGCTGTCGAGCCGGGTTGCGTAGCCTATGGTCTTCCCGGCTTCCTGGCCAAACTGGGCGGCCATGAACTCGGCGGCGGCGCGGGCGGCCAGTCGACGCGGAACCAGCAGCAGTATCTGGCCTTCGCACCAGGGCTCGCGCAGGAGTGCTGGCGCGACCGCAGTGGTCTTGCCAGCCCCGGGAGGAGCGACCAGCATGGCTCGCGTTCCCGCGCGCAGTGCAGCCGTAAGGTCCGGCAGGACGGCAGCGATCGGGAGTTCGCGATGGTGCGGCGGATCGAGATGCATGACTCGATCCGGCCTTACGTTGGCCAGATCAGGCCGTCACCATTTCCGGCCGGTTGGCGCGTTTGCGCTCCATCAATCGGCGGCGGCGGCGAACGTTCAACCACATCAGGATTCCCGTCACCGCCAGCACCGCCGGGATGATTCCACCGATAAAGATGATCGTCTGCCACAGCGGCCCCATGCCCGTGCCGTCGTGGATCCGCCGCATCAGGCGAGCGGTGGTTTCGGGCTTGCGCGGCTTGGGCGGAGTGATTTCGCGGGTGCGATCGTCGACCTGCACCTCGTCCACTGCGCCCTCATGGCCATAGCTGATCTTCCACGCGCTCGCCTTTTCGGTCGGCCAGCTGATGGTCACCAGCGGCCCCGATGCATGGTTCGCGCTCAGCGATCGCACGGTGGTGGGATCAAGCTGGGTTTCCACCAGCGGAACAGCATTCATCCGGCGCATCCGCTCAGCGGGGCTGGGCGCTGCCGGATCGCCGGACAGTTGGGCGAAGAAGGCTGGGAACGAAATCCACGCACCCGTTAGCGACAGCACCGCCAGTGGCAGCGCGATCCAGAACCCGCCCTGGTAATGGAGATTGCCGCTAGTCGAAGGCTGGCGATTCCACCGCAGTCCACGGCGGAACCCGCCTTTCAGCGGCCACCACAGCCAGAGGCCTGTCAGCGACGACAGCAGCATCGCGACGCCAATCCAGCCCACAATCGTGCGGCCCACTCCGGGGATCATCAGCGAACCGTGGAGGACATGCAGAACCCGCACCAGTCCCTGGTCATTCGATGTCCGCTCGATCAGCTTCGCTGTGGTGGGGTCAAGGTAGAGCAGCGTGCGCACCGGGCGCGCGGCGCCGGGAGCCGGCGGGCGCGCCAGCGTTGCAAGCACCGCGCCGCCATGTTCCGGATAGTTCAGGCTCAGCAGCCTTTCACCCGGCGCGGCGAGAGACTTCGCCGACGCTGCATAGTCGATGGGCTGCAGCACTGGTTGCGCGCTACCATGACGCTGGGGATTAAGCATCTCCTCGAGCGGATGGTGCCATACCAGTGCCGCTCCAGTCAGGGAGATCGGGATGATCAGGATGGCGAGCGTCAAGCCCACCCATTTATGCACCTGGAACCAAAGGCCGCGCAGCCGAAGCTTGGAAGTTGTCTCCATGGGCATCCGCTAGCGCAAATGCGAACGCTTCTCAATAGCGTTCAATAAGCCCGCGCGACCGCAAACTCCGCCGCCTCAATCATCGCCGCTTTCGCCTTGGAAGCAGGGAAGGGCGCGAGCGCATCGATCGCGCGGCGGCCATACAGCCGCGCCCGCTCCACCGTATCGGCAATCGAATCCGTTGATCGCATCAGGGCAATCGTGCGCTCCAGAGCGGCCTCGTCGGCCTGATCACCAGCAACGGCTTGGCGAAGGAACTGCCGGTCCGCTTCGCCGCTGCGGGCGTAGGCAAGGATCAACGGGAGGTTCATCTTGCCTTCGCGGAATTCGCCGCCACGGCCCTTGCCCATGACATGTTCGCTGGAGACGTAATCGATCGCATCGTCGATCAGCTGGAACGCGACGCCGAGGTTCCGTCCGTAGCTTTCGAGGGCGGTCTCCGCATCTTCGCCAGCTTCGGCAACGACCGGAGCGACCCGGCACGCCGCCGCGAACAGCGCCGCCGTCTTGGCGGCGATGATCGCGAGATATTGCTCTTCGCCGGTGTCCACGCGTCGTTGAGCGGTCAACTGATCGACCTCGCCCTCGGCGATGACGGCCGATGCGGAGCTGAGGATGCGCAGAACCTTCAAGCTGCCGTCCTCAACCATCAGCTCGAACGCGCGGCTGAACAGAAAATCGCCGACGAGGACGCTCGCCGGATTGCCCCAGATGATGTTGGCGGTTCGGCGCCCGCGCCGCAGTCCCGACCCGTCGACCACGTCATCATGCAGCAAGGTCGCCGTGTGGATGAACTCCACCGCCGCGGCCAGCTTGTGATGCCGGCTGCCGGGATAATCGAGCAGCAGCGCCGAGGCGACGGTGAGCATCGGCCGCATGCGCTTGCCGCCGCCGGCAATGAGATGGCCTGCGAGCTCTGGAATGAGCGCGACCTTGCTTTGCATCCGCTCGAGAATGACGGCGTTGACGGCGTTCATATCCGCCGCGACCAGCGTCATCAGCGGATCGAGCGAAGGCGTTCCGGCCGGAAATAAGGGGTGGATGGAGGCACTCACGGCTCCGCCGATAGGAGGTGCCGCTGGGGAGGGCAAGTTGCCCCCGTCAGACTGATGGGAGGCTCAATCGCGCCAGAACTCCGCCAAGGTCTTCGCTTTCCTCAAGCCTGATGGTCCCGCCATAAATGGTGGCCACGTCACGCACGATCGCCAGCCCCAGTCCGGTCCCGGGCTTGTTCGCCGTGGTATCGAGCCGGGCTCCGCGGTTGAACAGTTCGTCCCGCCGATCGTCGGGGATGCCGGAGCCATCATCCTCCACCACCACATCGACGAAGCCATTCCTTTTCTCGACAGTCACGAACACTCGCCCGCCGCCATATTTCGCGGCATTTTCGACCAGATTGCCGATCATCTCGTCCAGGTCCTGACGTTCGACCCTCGCCTGCGCGTCGCGGTCGCCGGCGATGTCGACGGTGACCTGCTCGTAGAGCCGGTCGACGGCGCGCTGGACTGCTTCAAGGCTGTCCCACACCCGCGCCCGGGCATGGACGTTGGAGCGCCGTCCAAGCGCCCTCGCCCGGGCGAGATGATGGTCCACTTGGCGGCGCATCACGGAAGCTTCGCGGCACACGACGTCATTTAGGTCCGGAGCCTTGGCGGTCGCGGCATTCGTCAGCACGGTCAGCGGCGTCTTGAGCGCGTGCGCAAGATTACCGGCGTGCCGGCGCGCTTCCTCGGCTTGGAGTTCGCTATGGGCGAGCAGCAGGTTGATCTCATCCGTGAGTGGCCGGATCTCGCCAGGGAAATTCTCAGAGATGCGACTGCCGCTGCCGGAGCGGATGGCCGCCACCTCACGCCGAACCCGGCGGAGCGGCCACAGCCCGTAGGAGGCCTGGAGTGCGGCAAGGACGATAAGCCCGAAGCCGAGCGCCGCGAAGCTGATCACCAGCGTCGAGCGGAGCCGGCTGATTTGAAGGTTGAGCGGATCGCGCGACTGCGCCACCTGGAACCGCCAGCGTCTTTCGGACCCAGGCAGGATCACGTCGCGCTCGACGATACGCAGCGGCTCTCCCTCGAACTCAGCGCTGTCGTAGCTATGCGGCTGGAGATCCCCGTGCGAGCGGTCGACCCGCAGCCTGCGATCCCATAGCG
>CBFGZJ010000137.1:0-5259 GCA_965653215.1 uncultured Sphingomonas sp.
GCGCTTGTTCGTCGATCGCGATCCGGACCGGCACGCGCTGCGTGACCTTCACCCAGTTCCCGTTCGCGTTCTGAGCAGGAAGGAGGGAGAACTCACTTCCAGTACCTGCGCCGATGCTCGCCACATGTCCCTTGAGCTTGACGTCCGGGTAGGCATCAAACGCGATCGTCGCCGGCTGACCAACCCGCATCTCGGCGAGCTGCCCTTCCTTGAAGTTCGCAACCACATGGGCACCTTTGTCGCGGACGAGCGAGACCAAAGACAGTCCGGGCAGCGCCATCGCACCTGGAAGCAGCTTTTCGGTCTTCACTACGGTGCCGCTGTCGGGAGCGCGGATGATGCCGCGCTTCAGATCGAGACGAGCCTTCGCGATTGCGGCCTGCGCGGCAGCAAGCTGAGGCTGGGTGCCATTCCGGGCAAGCGCGGCGGAAGCATTGGCGGCCTCGGCCCGCGCCTGCGCCAGCCGGTCTTCCGCTTCCTGCACTTGATGAAGCGCATCGTCGTAGCGCGCGCGGGTCGTGAAGCCTTCATCAAGCAGCTTCTTCTGCCTCGACAATGCGCGGCGAGCGTAGCCCAGATTGTCTTCCGCGCCGGAAATGTCCACGGTCGCACCCGCCGCTTCGGTCCGCAGCTGCGTCGTTTCAACCTGGGCGGCCGCAAGCTGAGCCTGGGCCTCAGACAGCTGCACCTCGGTTGGTTGCGGGTCGATCCGGACCAGGATGTCCCCCGCCCTCACATGCTGGTTCTCATCGACAAGAACCTGGCTGATCACACCGCTGACTTCAGAGCTGATCGAAACAATGTCCCGTTTCACATAGGCGTTGGACGTGGACTCCGAACCCCCGCTGGTCAGCCACCAGGCGGCTCCTGCAACAAGCAGCAGCAACGGGACAGAGAACATCAGCAGGCGCTGTCGCATGCTGCGGCGGGGGGTTTGGGGGGCAGTTTCTATAGCTGACTGAGTATCGGCAGCGAGCGTCGACATCTTGTTCATGTTCCCACCGCCTTCGACGCGCCTTCCCGGTCGACAAGATTCGCGCGGATCCGTTTCAGCATCCCGCTCAGCAGTTCCAGTTCGCACGGATCGAAACCGGCAAGAGCCTCGGCAGCCATCGCGTGAGACAACTCGGTCAAGCTCTCGATAACCGGCTTCGACCGCTCCGTCAGAACCAGCCGCCATGCGCGGCGATCCTGCGGGTCCGGCCGCCGCTCCACCAGTTTCGATTCTTCCAGCCGATCCACGATTCGGCACAACGTAATCGGTTCCATGTCCAGCCGGTCGGCAAGTTCCACCTGACGCAGGTTCGGTTCGATATAGAGACGACCGAGAACACGCCACTGCGCGCGGGTCACGCCGAGCGTGGACGCGCGGCGGCTCAGATTTCGGCGCAGAGCGTCGGCAGTCTCGGCGATCTCCCAGGGAATATGTTCCATGCTCTGCCTATAATAAGCATGCTTATTTTCTGCAAGATGCTTTTAGCGCGGCAGGCGCTTGAATGGATACTGTCAAAGAATTGACTGGCCGGACGCACGACCCTAATTCGCTGCGGCGCTGCGGGTATGATGTAATGGTAGCCTGCCAGCTTCCCAAGCTGGACGCGCGGGTTCGATTCCCGCTACCCGCTCCATCGTCGCAACGGATGAGAACTTAAATTCCGCCCTCGATCACGCGATGTCCGGCGGCGCGAAGCTCACCTTTGACTTGATCCGCACAAGATCGTGCAAGGCCGGAATCTTCGGACCGGATCACGAAATTCGCGCCGACCTTCCCGTCCCGGAAAAATGGATAGCTGCCAATCGCCACGCCCGGATGATCGAGTTCGGCCCTGTGCAACAGGGTTGCAACCTCGCTCTCCTGGGCCCAGGCGCCAATCGTCACCGACTGGATCGGACGCCCCCCTTCAAGCTTCCCGGTGAGGGATTCAAGCATTGCGGCCGCGATGTTCGGGACTCCGGCGAGGATGAACAGCCGGCCGATGCGAAGGCCCGGCGCACCGGACAGGGGATTGAGGATCAGCTCAGCACCTTCAGGAGCACGAGCCATCCGCAGACGGCCCTCGTTCACTCCGCCGCGTGTGGCATAATAAGCCTCGAGGATTGCACGTGCCTGCGGGTGGACAACAACCGGAACCCCCAGCGCCTCCGCGATGGAATCGACGGTGATGTCGTCATGGGTCGGTCCGATGCCACCTGTCGTGAGGACATAGTCATAGGCGTCCAGCAACTCTTTGACGGCTTTCCCGATTCGGTCCCTTTCATCGGGAACGATCCGCACTTCTGGTAGACGGATGCCCTGATCGTTGAGCCAGCCTGCTACCTGCGCGACATTTTTGTCCTGCGTGCGACCGGACAGAATTTCGTCGCCGATGACGAGCAATGCCGCTGTCCAGGTTCGCTGCTCTTTCATAATTGGCGACGATAGCCCGGCGCTGCACGGTTCGCCAAGGTTCGACAGACGGGTCAACAGCCCCTATCTTGGGCGAATGGTCAATTACACTTATGTCGCGGCGGCCGATCTCCCGGACGCCAGAGACGGCACGATCAAGCTCCACGACGAGACCGGCTTTGCCGGAATGCGCAAGGCTGGCCGGCTCGCGGCCGAGATTCTCGATGCGTTAGTTCCTCATGTCCGCCCCGGAGTGACCACCGGCGAAATCGACGACATCGTCCATCGCCTGACCGTCGAAGGGGGTGGCGTGCCCGCAACCCTCAATTACCGCGGCTTCACCAAGAGCTGCTGCACGTCGATCAATCATGTGGTTTGCCATGGCATCCCGGGCGACAGGGCGCTCAAGGACGGGGATATCGTGAACATCGATGTCACACCGATCGTCGATGGATGGCACGGCGACACCTCCCGCATGTTTCTGGTGGGGGATGTCCCGATCAAGGCATCACGCCTCGTCGAGGTCACCTATGAATGCCTGATGCTGGGCCTCGAGCAAGCCAAGCCCGGGAACCGGATGGGCGACATCGCGCACGCAATCCAAAGCCACGCGGAGCATCATCGCTATAGCGTCGTCCGCGACTTCTGCGGGCATGGACTCGGCCGCGTGTTTCATGATTCCCCCGAGGTCATTCATGCGGGACGCGCCGGGACTGGCCCGGAGCTGCGGCCGGGGATGTTCTTCACGGTTGAACCGATGATCAACATCGGGCGCGCCGACTGCAAGATCCTGGACGATGGCTGGACGGCCGTGACCCGCGACCGATCGCTTTCGGCGCAGTTCGAGCACTCGATCGGCATCACCGACGAAGGCTGCGAGATTTTCACCAAGAGCCCCGCGGGGCTCGACTCACCGCCCTACTGAGAGCGCCTCAGGCGGCGGCGGCAGCGCTGTCGGGCAGGCTGTCCCAGCCAAGCACGAGCTCGGTGGCCGACTCCACGTCTTCAGGGAAGTCGACTTCCCCCCACTCCTCGCCATGGATATCGAGGGTCCAAACATCCTGCTGCGCGGCAATGTGGTGGATGACCCGCAGGTACCAGATGGTGGTGCCCTCGCTGGTGCGCATGTCCCGCTCGATCGCCGCACGGAAGATTGCCGAGCCATGTCCCCGGAAAGCGAGCAACCCGATCGATTCCGCGTTCACCCCATCCGCGAGGCGCTTGCCGATAGCCTTGAGCCGCCCCTCCTCGTCGACAACAACCTTCATGTCGTCGGGATCGTAGCTGTGCTTCCGGTCGATCGTGACACAAATCCCCGGACGCGTATTCGCAACCACGCGCCGCATCAGCGCTTCATGCACCAGCGTGTCGCCGTTCCAGACCAAACAATCGCCGGTCAGTTCTTCGCGCGCCAGGTACAGGCTGCCGAGATTGTCCGCGACCTTGTAGAATGGATTATAGATCGTCCGCACCTTCGGACCGCCGCGGCGGCGGGCGATCGCAGCCTCAATCTGATCGTCGCGAAAGCCGGTCACGACCACATCCGTCACACCGACCGCATCCAGCGTATCGAGCTGCCGGTCGAGCAACGAGCGGCCGTTGAACTCGATCAGACATTTGGGACGGTCTGCGGTCAACGGCAGAAGCCGCGATCCCTGCCCGGCGGAGAGGATGACTGCCTTCATGCGCCGCTCAATGCCTGTGAATTGCGGCAGCGCTGCGGCAGAGGATTTTTATTGCACTGCAGCATTTTTCAATAGCCGCGTCAGAATCCCGTGCTAGAGTGCCGCGAGTCGCGACTGCTAGGGGGCTGGAGACGTGAAGAAGATCGAAGCGATCATCAAACCATTCAAGCTGGACGAAGTTAAGGACGCCCTGCACGAGGCTGGGGTCAGCGACCGGGTGCTCGCGCTGCAGTACGTCGAACAGGCGGCCGCGCAAGCTGCTGCGGCGCTGGGGTTCGCCCGTGCTGCCGAGCTCTACCGGGGTGCCGAGTATGTCGTCGACTTCCTGCCTAAGGTGAAGGTCGAAGCGGTCGTGGATGATGCGCTGGTCGATAATGTGGTTGAGGCGATTACCAATGCCGCCCGGACCGGCAGGATCGGCGACGGAAAGATTTTCGTCTCCCCGGTCGAACAGGCCGTTCGCATCCGCACCGGAGATCGCGGCATCGACGCGATCTGATTGATCTGAAATTTGGCGTTGCGCGGCCGGGCTCGGTCGCGCAATAGCGCGTTTCGAGAGCCTTGCGCGGACGATGGCGGTCGCGTCTCAACGGGCTACGGCGTAATTTTAGGATTGCGGACAACGGAGTTCGCGCTCAGGGGCTTTGTGGGGGACCGTTCAGACGCGCCTCCCCGAGGCCCGTTCATGTATTCACCAGCACAAGGACTCTGAGACAATGGCGAATAGCGCGTCGGCGGTACTGCAGCGCATCAAGGACGAAGAGATCGAGTGGGTCGATCTGCGTTTTACCGATCCCAAGGGCAAGTGGCAGCATCTGACCATGGCCTCGGGCGTCGTCGATGAAGACAATCTGGTCGACGGCTTCATGTTCGACGGATCGTCGATCGGCGGCTGGAAGGCGATCAATGAGTCCGACATGATTCTGAAGCCGGACCTGGAGGCGGTCTATGTCGACCCGTTCAGCGCCACGCCGATGATGATCATCTTCTGCAACATCGTCGAGCCGGGCACCGGCGAGTTGTACGGCCGCGATCCTCGCTCCACCGCGACCCGCGCCGAAGCCTACGTCAAGGCGACCGGCATCGGCGACACGGTGTTCGTCGGTCCCGAAGCAGAGTTCTTCATGTTCGACGACGTGCGCTTCGAGGATGGCTATGCTGCGAGCGGCTATCGCATCGACGATGTTG
>CBFGZJ010000138.1:0-5233 GCA_965653215.1 uncultured Sphingomonas sp.
AACCCGAAGTTCTCCTGCTTGACGAGCCGACCAACCACCTCGATCTCGCCGCCATCGAATGGCTCGAAAACTGGCTTGGCCGATACAGCGGCGCATTCGTAGTCATCAGCCATGACCGCACCTTCCTCAGCCGGCTGACGCGCAGCTGCATCTGGCTTGACCGGGGAACGCTGCGTCGGGCCGAGATCGGTTTCGGCGGCTTCGAGGCCTGGACCGAACGGGTCTATGATGAAGAGGCGAGGGCCGCGGAGAAGCTGGACGCCAAGCTGAAACTCGAGTTGCACTGGCTGCAGCGCGGGGTCACCGCCCGTCGCCGCCGCAACCAGGGGCGTCTCGCCAAGCTCAACGAGCTGCGGGCGCAGCGCGCGGCGATGCTCGGGTCGGGGGGCACAGCAAAGCTTGCGCTCGCAAAGGACGAGTCGAAATCAAAGACGGTCATTGACGCTGAGGGCGTCTCCAAGACTTTCGGCGAGCGAACCATCATCCGCGACTTCACCCTGCGTGTTCAGCGCGGTGACCGGATCGGGATCGTCGGTGCCAATGGTGCCGGCAAGACCACCTTGCTGCGGCTGCTGACCGGCGAGCTTGCGCCCGACCGGGGCTCGGTCACGCTCGCAAAGACTTTGTCGGGCATCATCATCGACCAGCAGCGCAAGCTGATGATGCCCGAGAAGCGGGTGCGCGATGTGCTGGCGGAGGGCGGAGACTGGATCGATGTTCGTGGCCAGAAGAAGCATATCAAGGGCTACCTCAAGGAGTTCCTGTTCGATCCGTCGATGACCGACGCGCCGGTCGGCTCGCTCTCGGGCGGCGAACGGTCGCGCTTGCTGCTGGCGCGGGAATTCGCCCGCGAGTCCAACCTGCTCGTGCTCGACGAGCCGACCAACGACCTCGACCTCGAAACGCTCGATCTTCTGCAGGAAGTGATCGCCGATTATGACGGGACTGTGCTGATCGTCAGCCACGACCGCGATTTTCTCGACCGCACTGTCACTGTCACGCTTGGCCTCGATGGCTCGGGCAAAGTCGACATCGTCGCTGGCGGGTATGAAGATTGGGCGCGCCGGAAGGCTCCCCTCCCTTTAAGGGGAGGGGCTGGGGGTGGGGCCCGCAAAGCTGGTGCGGTCACTGGCGCCCCCACCCCTCAATCCCCTCCCCTGAAAAAAGGGAGGGGAAGCAAACTCTCCTACAAGGATCAACGCGACCTTGACCGCCTTCCGGCTGAGATCGAGCGCATCGAAGCGGAGATCCTGACCGCAGAGGAGGCGCTTCACGATCCCTCTCTTTATACCCGCGATCCGCAGCGCTTCGCCGATCTCACCCGCCAGATCGCCAACTTGCGGGAAAGCAAGGATGCGGCTGAGCTACGCTGGCTCGAAGTCGCGGAAATGGCGGAGTTGCTTACATCAAGGGAGGGTTGATGTTCACGATTCAAGAGGACGATCTAACGGCAGAGCAAAGCCGTTCGCTCTTGGCGCTCCACATGGCAGGCATGCAGGCCAACTCGCCTGCGGGGAGCGTGTTCGCGCTCGATCTCACGGGCTTGCAAGCGCCAGAGGTAACAGTCTGGTCCGCATGGCGGGGCAACAAGATCGCCAGCATCGGTGCCCTCAAAATGCTGAACGAGGAGAGCGCTGAGATTAAATCGATGCGCACGCATCCAGACTTCCTCCGCACAGGCGCAGGTTCCGCCATTCTCGAACAGATAATAGCGACGGCCAAGCTGCGAGGTGTGCGCCGGTTAAGTCTCGAAACCGGAAGTGGTGAATCCTTCGAGCCAGCGTTGGCCCTCTACCGGAGGCGGGGCTTCGCCAGCGGCGAGGCCTTCTCTGACTATGAGAAAAGCGCATTCAATCAGTTCTTGCACCTCGATCTTTGAAGGAGGGACGTCGTTCTTCGAATTCATGCCACTGAAGCAGCCGCTGGCCCAACCGCCTAGGGAATGACCGTCGTCAGCAGGTATGCGGCGAAAATGACGATGTGCACGGTTCCATGCAGAACGGTCGTGCGGCCGCGAGCGAGCGAGAGCGCCCCAATGAAGAGCGTTAGCGCCAGCAGCACCATCCCCTTCGTGTCCAGCCCAAGGGCGAGTGGGAGATCAAGCATGAAGGACGTGATCGTTACTGCCGGAATGGTAAGCCCGATCGTGGCGAGTGCCGAGCCCAGCGCCAGATTGAGGCTGGTTTGAAGCCGGTTGGCCCGCGCAGCCCTCACTGCGGCGAAACCTTCCGGCAGGAGCACGATCGCCGCGATCGCAACACCGACAAGGGCATGTGGAGCATTGGCCGACGCGACCGCTGTCTCCAACGGCCCCGACAGGGACTTCGCCATCAGAACAACAGCGCCCAGACTGACGAGCAGAGCTCCCAGCGACACCAGCGCCTCCCTGTTTGTCGGAGGCTCAGCATGGGCAGTCGGTTCGGTCCGAAGGTCCTTCTTGGGCAGGAAATATTCCCGGTTCCCCATCGTCTGAACGAAGACGAAGGTCAGGTACAGCAGCAAGGAAAAACCCGCCACAAATGCAAGCTGAGCGGGACTGTAAGCAGGTCCTTGGACGCTCGTCGTATAGTTGGGGAGGATCAGGCTCAGAACCATTAACGTTGCCAGCGTGCTGAGCGCAGCCGTTGCGCCTGTCCTGGTGAAGCGTTCCTCCTTCTGGTGTTTGGCCGCGGCAATGAGGCACAATCCCAGCAGGAGATTGAGGATGATCATCCCTGCGGCGAAGACGGTGTCTCGGGCGAGCGTGGATGCGGCCTCCCGGTTAGCCAGCATGAGCGAAACGATAAGTCCGACTTCGATCACTGTCACCGCGACGGCCAGGATCAACGTTCCGAACGGCTCGCCGACGCGATGGGCCACTGTTTCAGCGTGATGAACCGCTGCGATCACCACTCCAATGAGCACCAGGCCGGTCGCTACAGGTGATCCCGTCCCTGCGGTGGAGAGCAATAGCGTAAGCCAGCCGAGGAGCGGAACAATCAGACTGGCCAGCCGCAGTGGGGAGGTCATGGAACGCCTTTGCCCAACTCCGGGACCACGCGCCACCCCATCGAGCAGAAACGTCTAATTCTGCAGCATCCGCGCTCAGGCTTGCAGCTGATATTGCTTGATGAGATCGTACAAAGTCGGGCGGCTGATCCCGAGCAGCTTGGCGGCGCCCGAGATGTTGTTGTCGGTCCGGGTCATGGCCTGGCGAATGGCGCGGCGGTCGGCGATCTCGCGGGCGGCGCGAAGATTGATGGACACGGGGCTCTCGGCGTCGGCTGGGTTGCCGCGCAGATCGAGGTCTTCGGCCGACACATATTTGCCGTCGGCCATGATCACCGCGCGTTTGATGCGGTTCTCAAGCTCGCGCACGTTGCCCGGCCAGGGATGGCTGTCGATGGCCGCGATCGCATCAGGCGATAGCCCCTGGACGGCAGGATTGAGCTCCCGCGCGAAGCGCTTGGCGAAGCGGCGGGCAAGCAGCACCGCGTCGCCCGCCCGTTCAGCAAGGGACGGAATTTTCACAACGATTTCGGCGAGCCGGTAGTACAAATCCTCGCGGAACCGGCCATCACCGATCATGGCGTCGAGGTTCTGGTGGGTCGCACAGACGATGCGGGTATCGACCGGGATTGCCGTGCGCCCACCGATGCGTTCGATCACCCGTTCCTGCAGGAACCGCAGCAGCTTGACCTGAAGCGGCAACGGGATGTCGCCGACTTCGTCGAGGAACAGCGTTCCGCCCTGCGCCAGCTCGATTTTGCCGGGGGTAGTCTTGACCGCGCCGGTGAAGGCTCCGCGTTCATAGCCGAATAGCTCGGCCTCAAGCAGATTTTCCGGGATCGCCGCGCAGTTGATCGCGACGAACTCGCCGGTCGAGCGGCGGCTTTGTTCGTGAACCGCCCGGGCGAGAAGCTCCTTGCCGGTGCCGCTGGCGCCAAGCAGCATGACCGACACATCCGCCGTGGCGACCCGCTCGATCGTCCGGGCGACCTTCAGCATCTCCGGCGCGGCGGTGATGATTGTGCCCAGCACCGTCTCGCTTCCCGCCGTCTCCGCGAGCCGCCGGTTTTCCTCCTCCAGGGCGTGAAGGTGGAAGGCGCGGGCGACGATCAGTCCGAGCGTGTCGATGTCGATCGGTTTGCGATAGAAATCATAGGCCCCGAGGGCGATTGCCTGGAGCGCGCTTTCGCGAGCACCATGCCCGGATGCGACGATGACTTTCGTCGCGGGAGCGATCCCCAGGATCTCCTTCAGCACGGCAAAGCCCTCCGTGACTCCGTCGGGATCGGGAGGAAGGCCAAGGTCGAGCGTGACGACCGCGGGCTCATGGACGCGCAGGAGCTCAATCGCGCTCGCGCGGTCGCCAGCAATGACGACCTCATAGCCGTCATAGGCCCACTTCAGCTGGCGCTGCAGGCCTTCATCATCTTCAACGATCAGCAATTTCGGCAGAACAGAGTTGGTCATGCGCGTTTCCGTTGCGTTAGGTCCTCGGGCTCCGCGGCCGGAAGATGAATCGTCAGATGGGTGCCCTTGCCGATGCGGCTATCGACCGTCAGCCGGCCGCGCATCGCGGCGATGAGCGATCGGGCCTCAAAGGCGCCGACTCCAAACCCGTCGGGCTTGGTGGAGGTAAAGGGCTGGAACAGGCTGTTGCGGACGAATTCCGGGTCCATTCCGGAGCCCGCATCGATGATCTCGATCAACACCTCGCCGTCAGCGCTACTCGTCCGCACAAGTACGGCCTTGTCGATGGGACTCGCGTCGATCGCGTTCTGGAGAAGATGCGCGAACGCCTGCTCCAGCGACGCGGGATCGGCAACGGCCCAGTGTGACACGTCGCCCAAGAGCCGGATATCGTGGTTCCGGCGCTTTGCGGCAATCACGTCGGCCAGGATCGGCCGCAGCGGGATCGGAGCAGCTCTGTTGCTCGGCTGGGGCGTCTCATGAGTGAGCCTTGCCAGCAACTCGTTCATCTTGCCGACCGACGACTTCAAGGTTCCAATCATGTCGGCCTGAAAGTCGGCATTGCCGGCGTGCCGCTCGGCGTTGCGGGAAAGCAGCGAAAGCTGACTGACCAGATTCTTGATGTCGTGGAGAATGAAGGCGAAGCGTCGGTTGAACTCCTCGAACCGCTGCGCCTGCATCAGCGCGGCCTGATTGTGAGCCTCGGCAAGGCTGCTTGCCGCCTGGCGGCCGGCGGTGCGCAATAGGTCGAAGTCTTCCCAATCGAGAGGGCGGCGAT
>CBFGZJ010000139.1:0-5130 GCA_965653215.1 uncultured Sphingomonas sp.
ATTGCACGGCTTTCGCAACGAAATGAGTAACGACCAGGATCAGCAGCGCCAGCAGCACACGAGGTCCCCACGCGATCATCTGGTCGCGCCAGTAAACGGTCGCTGGTTCGGTCTGATACATGCTATCCCTCCTGTTGCCCGTGCGTCGCGATCCTACCGCGTTCGCGGCGTTTATCACGCCAATAAGCCAGGCGTTCCATCACTTTCGCTTCGAAGCCCCGGTTCGTCGGGCGATAGAAGTCCTGCGGCGACATTTCCGCGGGCCAGTAATCCGCGCCCGAAAAGCCATCGTCCTGATCATGATCGTAGGCGTAGCCGCGACCATAACCGATGTCCTTCATCAGCCGCGTCGGCGCATTCAGAATCTGCTGTGGAGGCATCAGTGAGCCTGTATCCCGCGCTGAACGCCAGGCTTCCTTTTGCGCCACATAGGCGGCGTTCGATTTGGGAGCGGTCGCGCAGTAAAGGCACGCCTGAACGATCGCGAGCTCGCCCTCCGGAGAGCCGAGGAAATCATAGGCATCCTTCGCCGCCAGGCATTGCACCAGCGCCTGCGGGTCGGCGAGACCGATGTCCTCGCTTGCGAACCGGGTAAGGCGGCGAAGCACGTACAGCGGCTCCTCGCCCGCGGTCAGCATCCGCGCGAGATAGTAGAGCGAAGCCTGCGGATCGGAGCCGCGCAGACTTTTGTGAAGCGCCGAGATCAGGTTGTAATGGCCCTCGCGGTCCTTGTCATAGACCGCCACCCGGCGCTGCAGCAGTGCTCCAAGGGCAGACTGATCAAGCGGATCGGCGGGAGCGATGTCGAACAGCGTTTCGGCCTGGTTGAGCAGGAATCGGCCGTCGCCATCGGCGCTGGCGATCAGCCATTCCCGCGCTTCGGGTGTCAGCGGAGCGGGCTCACCGGTCAGTTGCTCCGCACGCTCCAGGAGCTTTGACAGCGCTTGATGATCGAGCCGGTGAAGGATCAGCACCTGGCAGCGGGACAGCAGCGCCGCATTCAGTTCGAAGCTTGGGTTCTCGGTCGTCGCTCCGACGAGAATGACCGTCCCATCCTCAACAAAGGGCAGGAAGCCGTCCTGCTGCGCGCGGTTGAAGCGATGGATCTCGTCCACGAACAGCAATGTGCGCTTGCCCGCCTTGGCGAACTGCCGCGCTTCCGCGAACACCTTCTTCAGATCGGCGACTCCGGAGAAAACCGCCGACAGGGCGACAAAGCGGATGTCGACCGCGTCGGCGAGCAGACGGGCGATGCTGGTTTTCCCGGTGCCCGGTGGCCCCCACAGGATCATCGACGACAGTTTGCCGGCGCTGACCATCCGGCCGATCGCCCCGTCAGGGCCGGTCAAATGTTCCTGCCCTACGATCTCCGACAGGTTCGCTGGCCGTAGCCGATCGGCAAGGGGTGCCGCAGCATCGACCTGCTCAGGCTGCCGGTCGCCGGGAAGCTGGTCTTGAAACAGGTCAGCCATGTTCAAGGGAAATAGGCTGGAACGAACGAAGTTGCACCCGCCTTCGAGTGAACAGCAGCTGCTACCAGGGCCTGCCGTTGGATTGGAGCTTGGCCAGCCGCCGCTGGCGCTCGAGCACGCGCAGATAAACCTGCCCGACCGCCGAATTGATATGATCCCAGTCCTGCGTCTGGGCGAAGGCGAGTCCCGCAGCACCATGCTGCGCGCGCAGATCCGGGTGCCGCGCATAAGTTTCGATCGCATCCGCAAAGGCGCTGATGTCACCGGGCTCCACCAGGATTCCGCTTTGACCATCCCGCACTAGGTTGGTCGCGCCGGTCGCGGCGGCGGCGATCACCGGGAGAGCGCAGGCCATCGCTTCCATTGTCACGTTCCCGAATGTCTCGGTGACGGATGGATTGAGGAACACGTCGGCGCTGGCGAGTGCCCGGGCGAGATCGTCGCCGACCTGATGACCAAGGAACAGAGCACCGGGCAGTCGCTCTTCAAACCAGCCCCGTGCCGGGCCGTCGCCAATGACCAGCACCCGCAGGCGAATTCCGCGTTGGACGGCTGCGTCGGCGGCGTCAGAGAACACGTCCAGCGCCTTTTCCATGACGATCCGGCCGAGGAAGGCGAGCACCAGCTCATCATCGGCGATGCCGAGCGACCGGCGCCACTCCATGATGCGGCGCCCGGGATGGAATTGCTCCCGGTCCACGCCCCGGCTCCACATCGCGATCGTCCGGTTCATCCGTTGTGCTCGAAGGACTGCCGCGGTGGATTCCGCCGGGACAAGCAGAGCGTCGCAGCGGCGATACAGCCGGCGCAGCGCCATCCGCACCGCCGGCTCGAACATCTGCAGGCGATAGTAAGACAGATAGGTCTCGAACCGCGTATGGACGGAGGCCACGGCAGGTATCTTTCGTCGCCGGGCCCAGCTGATCGCGCGATGACTGGCGATATCCGGGCTGGCGATATGGATGATGTTTGGCGCAAAGTTCGCGAGATCACGTCGGACGCGTGGCGGCAGGCCGAGGGTCAGCCGATATTCCTTGCGGCTACCCGGGGCTGCGATTGAAGGAACCGACACCAGATCACCGGTTGGCTCGAAGGCGGGCTGGGCCACCGTCGGTGAATAAACCCGGACTGCAGCCCCGCTGCGCAGCAGATAATCGACGAGCCGGTTCAGCGCCTGGTTCGCGCCGTCTCGGACATAATTGTAATTGCCCGAGAACAGGGCAATGCGCAGGTCGCTGGTCTGCATCGGACCGTGGCTTTAGGGCGGGGAGGAGAGGATGACCAGCGCCGTCAAAGTGGGTCTTCCGCCGATTGCAGACTCCGATACGCGCCTGTTCATCCTCGGCAGCTTGCCCGGGGATGCGTCGCTCGCGGCCAGCCGCTACTACGCCCATTCCAGCAATCAATTCTGGCGATTGCTCGGCGGAGCGCTCGGCGAGCCGCTGCAGGATTGCGACTATCCCGATCGCCTCCTCCGGCTGAAGCAGCGCGGGGTGGGCTTGTGGGACGTGGTTGCCGGGGCGGAGCGGCGCGGAAGTCTCGATCAGGCGATCCGCAAGGCCGAAAATAACCGACTAGCCGCGTTGTTGACCGGCTACCCCAAGCTGCGCGCCATCGCCTTCAACGGGACCACCGCAGCGACAAAAGGGCGAAGGCTGCTTGCTGCTTCACCTTCAATCACACTCATCGATCTGCCGTCGTCGAGCGCCGCTAACACTCGGCCGATCAAGGAAAAGGCGGAAATCTGGGCTCAGCTGGCGCACTATGCACTTCAAATCGAGCCTGATCTGCGGAACAAGGGGGTATGAGCGAGACCGAAAGCGAAGCCGCGACAGGAATCGGCACCGCCGACTCCGATGGACTGTCGATGGTCGATGAGGCGCTGGTTGCCGGGACGATCGCCAACACCAACGGGCTGCTGGTGATCCTGGCCAAGCTGGTTGCCAAGGGCGTATTCGACCGGGAAGATCTCCAGGCGTTCAGCGAAAGCTATTCCAAGCCGCTGGATCATGCCGGAATCCGCGAAAATGAACTGGTCGGCCAGATGCAGGACCAGATGGAATCAACGCTGGCGGAATTGATGCGCTTTCTTGCGACCAAGGGTTAACCCTGGTCATAAACGCACCGCTGTTTAGCGATCTCTTAATCTAGATCATTCAAACCGAGCACCTGTGCCGATCTTTTCACAGGAGCCACTAATGGCTGGATTAAAGAAGAGAGGGTGTGTTCACTCGCGTTCGCTGATGTTCGCCAATATGGCGGCGGTGGCGCTCGTGCCGGTGGGTGTACAGCCGGCAAGCGCTCAGCTTTTGCCAGAAACGGTCGCCAGCGTGTGTACCGGCGTCAGCTTGCCGCCCTCAGTCGTCACGGGGATCATGGACCCGGTGCTGACCGGCATCGTCAACCCGATCGAAACGACCACCAACTCCGCGCTTGGCGTGATTTCGATCATTCCGATCGTCGGCACGACCATCCCTGACCTCAGCATCAATCTTAGTGGATTGCTGTCATCGGCTGCTGCGGGCGATCCAATCGGGCTCTCCGCGATTGCGCTGGATGGCTCGCTCATCGGTCCATCCGACGAATGTAATTCGACCGCCGACTCCTACACGCTCGACAATCCGGCCGGGATCACCATCGGCGGCAACCAGATTACCGGTCTTGGCGCGAATGGAGAGCAGGCCAGCGCCGGAGAGATCGATTCGATCGCGATCGGCAATCAGGCATCGACTCATTCCACCGCGACCGAGTCCATTGCGATCGGCACTGGCGCTACGGTCGGATCAGGGGCGCAGGGCTCGGTTGCCTTCGGCTCGGGTGCGAGCGCGACGGCCGCGAACTCGGTCGCGCTGGGGGCAGACTCCGTCGCGTCGCGCGGAGCGCAGTTCGGCTACACCGCATTCGGCCTCGCGTCCCCGCAGACGTCGGCAGGCGAAGTGTCCGTCGGCGCTCCGGGAGCGGAACGGCAGATCACCAATGTCGCGGCGGGTTCGGCACCCACCGACGCGGTCAATATGGCCCAGCTTCAGGCGGTCGCCTCGCAGATCGGCACGGGCAATCCGGTCGAATATGATGACTCGACCTTCGCCACCGTCACCCTCGCAGGCCCGTCCGGTACGACGGTGACCAATGTCGCTGATGGAGCGCTCAGCGCCACCTCGAGCGATGCAGTCAACGGCTCGCAACTATTCGACACCAACCAGCAGGTGAGCGCAAACACGACTGCGATCAACAATCTCACGACCACCATCGCCGCGGGTGTCGGGCCGGCGCAATATAGCGACGATGCCACGCCCACCGTCCCGAATGGCAATGTGGTCAGCAACGATGTGACCTTGGTCGGGGCCGCGCCGGGCGGGGTTCAGCTTCACAATATTGCCGCCGGCACCGACGCGACCGATGCGGTGAACCTGTCGCAGTTGCAGGCAGTCGCTTCGCTGATCGGCGGAAGCACGACCAATGCGGTCACCTATAATGACTCGACCTTCACCACCGTCACGCTCGCCGGTCCATCCGGAACGACGATCAACAATCTCGCCGCGGGCGCCGTCTCGGCGGGGTCGACAGAAGCAATTAACGGTTCACAGCTGTTCGCCACCAATCAGCAGATCAGCAACCTGACCACATCGATCACTAACGGCGCGATCGGGCCAGTGCA
>CBFGZJ010000140.1:0-5097 GCA_965653215.1 uncultured Sphingomonas sp.
CCGAGTACGGCAAGAAGGCCAAGGACGGCACGCTGACGATGGACGAAATGAAGGGCGGCACCTTCACCATCTCCAATGGTGGCGTATTCGGATCGCTCCTGTCGACGCCGATCATCAATCCCCCGCAATCCGCCGTCCTCGGCATGCATCGGATCGAGGATCGTCCAGTGGTCCGGAACGGTCAGATCGTCGTCCGCCCGATGATGTATTTGGCGCTAAGCTACGACCATCGGCTGATCGATGGCCGCGAGGCGGTGACGTACCTGGTCCGCGTCAAGGAAGCGATTGAGGATCCGACGCGGCTGCTGATCGACCTGTAGGTCCGTGATCGCGGTCAGGCCGCGACCTTGAGAGCGACGGAATATTGCTGTGCAAGATACTCTGCGGTTCCCGAGAGAACGGCTTCGCGCTGGTTGATGTGCCATGCTGGTGCTGTCGTCACCAACCTGCTGAAGTGGCGCCGAGTCAGGAAGGCGGCATCGAACGCAGGCCGGCTGCCGGGGCCGACGATCCGGGCGGCGCGACTGCCAGTCAGCATAATCCCCTGCCATGCTCCGAAGGCATGCATCACGTTGACGCTGAACCGGCCGAGCATACCCGCCAGCAGCTGCAGCCGCTGGGGTTCGGTCATTCCGGGACATGCCTGTGCCCAGGCGGGGTCAGCCCGGTCGAGCATCAGCATCTTCTCCCAGCTGGTCGCGGGAGCCAATCCACGCATGGCCTCCGCCAGGTTTCGCTCGGCGTCACTGCTCGGAGCAAAATCCATATGCCCCGCTTCGGTTTCGAGAATGCGCACCGAAAGATCACTCGCAACATCGATCGCGGCGGCGCCTACCCCTTCCTCGACAATGATCATGACGTAACGGCCGGGCCGCTGAAGATTGGGAGTGCCGATGCCGCGGATCCGGTCGACAATTGCCGAGTTGGATCGCGTGCCCCACGCCCGCGCTACCACATCGTTGATAATGGTGACCGGCCCGCCGAAGATTGCCGCCATGCCGCTGCGCGCGATCGTCCATCGTGACCTGACGAGCGATATGGTTTCGCCGGTTGCAGCCCCGGCGATCGCCATGGCGCAGTCCATGCCGCGAAGCTCGACCTCTGCCTCTCGTCCATATCGCTGAAGTGCGTCGGTGAAGGTCGGAAGGCCGGCAATCTCCATGTCGCGGATATTGTCCAGTCGCGGGTTCGCCGAAGGGCGCGCCGTCGCGAACCGCAGCAAGCCTTCTTGCGACGCATCGATCAGGAGCCACGGGCGAAAGCCGTGGGACCCATCATCGGCTGGCACTGTCAATCTCCTCCACCTCCGCGCCCCTTACAGCGGACCCCGTTAAGTAACCGTTACCCCTCGACGTGACCGTCCCCATATGTCTAAGCGCCCCCATTCCTTGATCAGTGGAGCGGTTGATGGCCGAGGCGTTTGACTATGATGTGCTGGTGATCGGCGCCGGTCCCGGTGGCTATGTGGCCGCAATCCGGGCCGCTCAGCTGGGCTTGAAGACGGCCTGTGCGGAAGGGCGGGAAACCCTCGGCGGCACATGCCTCAACGTGGGCTGCATTCCGTCCAAGGCCCTGCTCCACGCGTCGGAAATCTTTGAAGAGGCGCATAGCGGAGCGCTCGCCAAGTTCGGGATCAAGCTTGAAGGAGCCTCTCTCGACCTTGACGCCATGCATGGCGAGAAGGCCAAGGCAGTCAAGGAACTGACCGGCGGCATCGAATATCTGTTCAAGAAGAACAAGGTCGACTGGCTCAAGGGTTTCGCCACATTCGAGGGAGCGAACCGCGTCCGGGTCGGCGATCGGATTGTCAGCGCCCGAAATGTGGTGATCGCGACCGGCTCCTCGGTGACTCCGCTGCCCGGTGTGGAGGTCGATCAGACAGTGATCGTCGACTCAACCGGGGCCTTGGCGCTGCCGAAGGTCCCCGAGCATCTGGTCGTCATTGGCGGCGGAGTGATCGGGCTCGAGCTCGGGTCGGTTTGGCGGCGACTTGGCGCGAAGGTGACGGTCGTCGAATTTCTCGACGAGATCCTTCCCGGCATGGATGCGGAAGTGCGCAAGGAAGCGCGCAAGATTTTCAAGAAGCAGGGTTTCGAAATTCGGACTGGAACCAAGGTTGTCGCCGCCAAGATCGCCAAGGGTCGCGCAACCCTAACCGTTGAACCGGCCAGCGGCGGCGAAGCGCAGACACTTGAAGCCGATGCCGTGCTGGTGTCGATCGGGCGCCGGCCGAACACCGACGGGCTCGGTCTGGACAAGATCGGGTTGGAGCTCAACAAGCGCGGTCAGATCGAAACCGATCATGATTTCCGTACCAAAGTTCCGGGGGTTTGGGCGATCGGGGACGTGATCCCCGGACCGATGCTCGCTCACAAGGCCGAAGACGAAGGCATCGCGGTGGCCGAAAATATCGCGGGGCAGACCGGGATTGTAAATCATGCGGTGATTCCCAGCGTGGTCTACACCCACCCGGAGATCGCCGGTGTTGGCCTGACGGAAGAGGAGGCCAAGGCAAATGGCGAGGTGAAAGTCGGCAAATTCCCGATGATGGCCAATAGCCGCGCCAAGACCAACCGCGACACGGACGGCTTTGTGAAAGTGATCTCGGACGCCAGAACGGACCGCGTGCGCGGCGTGTGGATCATCTCGTCAGTTGCCGGCACCATGATCGCTCAGGCGGCCCAGGCGATGGAGTTCGGCGCAACCAGCGAGGACATCGCCTACACCTGTCATGCCCATCCGACCCACAGCGAGGCGCTGAAGGAGGCAGCAATGGCGGTGACGGGGAAGCCGATCCACATCTGATCGCGCGGTGGAGCCTGCTTCTGGTTGATGGGTTTTCGGCACATGCCGAAGGTTCATCAGCGTTGGACAATCCTCCCCCACGGCCCGGTCGAGCAGCTCGAAGAGGGGCTGTTGACTGTGCAAGGCCAAGTTCAAATGCCGCTCGGCAGCTTCCCGCGTCGGATGACGATCGTTCGGCTCAGCTCCGGCGGGACAGTGATCTTCAACGGCGTCGCCCTGAGCGAACCAGAAATGAAGCAGGTGGAGGCGCTCGGCCCTCCGAAATTCCTCGTTGTGCCGAGCCCCTATCACCGGATCGACTCATTGATCTTCAAACAGCGGTATCCGAAGCTGCGCTTGCTTACCCCGCCCGGAGCGGAACAGCGGGTGAGGGACGCGGTCACTGTCGATGCCACCACGGACATCTTGCAGGATCCCGAGGTGCGGTTTCTCGCCGTGGCGGGAACCAAGCGACAGGAGTCGGCACTGATTGTGTCGCGCCCCAATGGCACCACGCTGATCGTCAATGACGTGATCGGGAATGTGCGCAACCCTAAGGGGTTGGCGGCCAGGCTCGTCGCCCAACTGGTCGGCTATTATGGCGCTCCGTCGGTGCCGCGGACCGTGCGCTTCGCTCAAGCGGAGCCGCTGGCTCTGGCCGATCAGTTCCGGACCTGGGCGCAGTTACCACGGCTCAAGCGGATCATCGTCTCACACGGCGAGGTGATCTCGGACCGTCCGGCGGAGGTGTTGAACCGACTTGCTGCCAAGCTGTCGGGCCGCTCCGATCATAGGTCAGCGTAGGGCCTCGGCTCAGATGGGGTCGAAGGGCGCGGAGCGAGATCGCGCTGCCAGCGGCTGACATCAACCCACTGCCCAAGCTTGAAGCCGCAGCCCCGCTCGGTGCCGATGTGAACAAAGCCCATAGCCTGGTGAAGGCTAACGCTCGCATCGTTCGGAAGCCCGATCGTCGCGAACGCGGCGACATAGCCCTGCTTCTCAAGGATGCCCAATAGTTCCCCAAACAAGGCGCGTCCCAACCCTTGGCGCTGGACTTCTGGAGCGAGATAAATGCCCGTCTCGACGCTCCAGCGATAGGCGCGGCGCGCCCGCATTGGCGCAGACGAGGCAAAGCCGACAATCGCCCCATCCTGTTCCGCAACAAGCCAGGGCAAGAGCGGGTTTGCCATGCGCGCCGCAATCTCGCTCGCGTCGGGAGCCGCCACCTCGAAGCTGATGCGGGTCTCCTCGACAAACGGACGGTAAAGCGCAGCGACCGCGGCCGCGTCGGCCTCGCGCGCAAGCCGGATCAAGGCAGCAGCCATTGCAATATCGATATCAGCGAGGGCTGGCGGATCGTGTCACGGATGGGACTGCTGTGAGTAGCAGGGGCCGGGCATTCTAGGCAGTACGCCTGGATCGATGGACCCGCCAGGATTCCCCTCGCATCAGCAAGAGCGCGCTCGACCAGTCGAGCCGGCGCTGGTCCGAGTGCCTGGAGCGCCTCATCGCCTCCGGAAGCGGCTTCGTCGTCCCCGGCCAGGAATGCCAGGATCTCGTCCCGCACACCGGGTCCCCGCTCGAGATAGCGGACCTTCGCATCTGACTTGAGGCCCGCAAGCGCGCGAGCTTTCCCGATGGCATCGTTCAAGTCGCCGAATTGGTCGACGAGTCCGAGCTGACGCGCCGAACCGCCGTCCCAAACTCGGCCTTGCGCGAGTTCTTCGACTCGTCCGGGGGGTAGCCGCCGCGCTTGGCTGACCAAGGTGACAAAGCGGCGGTAAGTTGAATTAACGGTGGCCTGGATCATCATCGAAGCTTCGGGCGAGGGCCCATTGAAAAGGTCCGGCTCGCCAGAGAGCGGCGTTGTCTTGATGCCGTCGGTGCCCAGTCCGAGCTTCTCGGCGGTCCCCTGGAAACTGGGCAAGATTCCGAATACGCCAATCGAGCCGGTCACCGTTCCCGGCTCAGCGAAGACATGCTGCCCGGCCATCGCGGTCCAGTAGCCGCCCGAAGCGGCGACGCTGCCCATCGAGACGACGACCGGAATGCGGCGACGCCGCACCTCCAGCAGGGCCTGGCGAATTCGCTCTGACGCGATCGCCGATCCGCCCGGGCTGTCGATCCGGACGACCAAGGCTTTGAGACCGCCGTCTTCCAGCGCTTCCTCGATGGCGTCGACAATGGTCTCGGCTCCGGCGGTCCCAGGACCAGCTTCGCCGTCGACGATCATGCCCGCGATGGTCACGATGCCGATCGGCCCGCTCGGGCGCCGCTCGACCACATCGTCGATGTAGGAGCCGAGCTTGATTT
>CBFGZJ010000141.1:0-5076 GCA_965653215.1 uncultured Sphingomonas sp.
CTTGTCCTTGTGGATCTGGTCGAGGATCTTCTGGTCGTTGGTGTAGGCGTGGATCGTCGTCATCAGTCCGCGCTCGATCCCGATCAGATCATTCATCACCTTGGCGACCGGTGCCAGGCAGTTTGTGGTGCACGACGCATTCGAGACGATCGTGTGGTCGGCGGTCAGGCGGTCATGGTTGACTCCGTACACCACCGTCAGGTCGACCCCTTTTGCGGGAGCGGAGATCAGCACCCGCTTGGCGCCCGCTTGCACATGCTTTTCGCCGCCGGCGCGGTCGGTGAAGAAACCGGTGCATTCCAAGGCAAGCTCGACACCATGAGCAGCGTGCGGAAGCTTCGCCGGGTCGCGCTCGGCAGTGACCGCGATGCGCTTACCGTTGACGACGATGGCGTCTGTTTCCGCAGAAACCTCCCCCGGAAACAGACCATGGACGCTGTCGCGCTTGAATAGCATCGCGTTTGCCTTCGCGTCGGCGAGATCGTTGATCGCGACCAGCTCAAGCCCACAGTCCGCTCGCTCGAGAATAGCCCGGGCCACGAGCCGGCCGATTCGGCCGAAGCCATTGATTGCAACACGCGTTGCCATGTCACTTCCCCTTTGAATTGAGCGCCGTCAGGATTTGCGGCGCAATCGCCTCTGCGGTGAGGCCGAAATGCTTGTACAGGTCCGTCGCTGGCGCGGACCCGCCGAACCGGTCGATGCCGAAGCGCAGGCCATCAAGGCCGGTGATCCGCTCCCAGCCGAAGGTGCTTCCCGCCTCGATCGACACGCGCAACGCGCCGGTCGGCAGAAGGTCGGACCGATACTCTTCGCTCTGCTGTTCGAACCGCTCCCAGCACGGCAGCGAGATGACGTCGGCACCGACGCCTTCCGCTTCAAGCCTTTCGGCGACATCCAGGGCGATCTCGACCTCGGACCCGGTCGCGATCAGCACGACCTGCCGCGCTGCCACTGCACCCCGCAGTCGGTAGCCGCCCCGGGCGCTGAGATTCGCCTCTTCCGCCTGAGTGCGGACGGCGCGCAAATTTTGCCTCGTCAGTGCAAGCACCGAAGGTCCGTCACTGGCCAGCGCGGCGGCCCAGCACTCCGCTGTCTCAACGGCATCAGCCGGACGGTAGACGTCGATGTCAGGCATCGCCCGCAAGCTCATCAGATGCTCGATCGGCTGGTGCGTTGGGCCGTCCTCGCCGAGCCCGATTGAATCGTGGGTCATGACGTGAATGACCTTGGCGCCCTGCAGCGCCGAAAGGCGGATCGCCGGGCGTGAATAGTCGGAGAAGACCAGGAAGGTTCCGCCGTAAGGAACGACCCCGCCGTGCAGCGCCATGCCGTTCATCGCGGCCGCCATGCCGAACTCACGAATGCCGTAATAAATGTAGCGGCCGCCGTAATTGCGGGAGTCGAGCGGCAGAAGGTCTTTGGTCTTCGTATTGTTTGATCCCGTCAGGTCGGCCGAGCCGCCGATTGTCGCCTGGACGACGGGATTGATCACGGCCAGCGCATTTTCGGACGCCTTGCGGGTCGCTACCTTGGGCTTTTCCGCGATCAGCGCTTCGAGATGCGGCTTGAGCCAACTGTCGTCGCAACGGCCCGCGATCCGCGCTTCGAATTCTTCCTTCTTGCCGCTCTTTTCCAGGCGTTCGAGCCACTTCCGCCGCTCGCCCGAGCTGCGCTGGCCGGCAGCCCGCCACCCCTTGGCGATGTCCTCCGGAATTTCGAACGGCGGGAAGTCCCAGCCAAGTTCCTGGCGCGCTGCAGCGACTTCATCAACACCCAGCGGCGATCCGTGAGTAGCGGCGGTGCCTTGCTTGTTTGGAGCGCCGTAGCCGATGACCGTCTTGCACCGGACCAGCGAGGGCCGGCCGTCGGCAAGCGCCTCATCAAGGGCCTTGGCGACCTTGACGCTGTCCATCCCGTCGCATTCGACCGTCTGCCAACCGGAGGCTTCGTAGCGGGCGATCACATCTTCGTTGCGGCTGAGATCGGTCGATCCGTCGATGGTGATCCGGTTATCGTCCCACAGCACGATCAGACGGCCGAGCTTGAGATGCCCCGCGAGCCCGATCGCCTCATGATTGACGCCTTCCATCAGGCAGCCGTCACCTGCGATCACAAAGGTGCGGTGGTCGACCAGTTCATCCCCATAAATGGCGTTGAGGTGCCGCTCCGCGATCGCCATTCCGACCGCCATCGCCAGCCCCTGGCCCAGCGGACCGGTGGTCGCTTCGACGCCAGCAAGCTCGAAATTCTCCGGGTGACCGGCGCAGGGCGAACCGAGCTGACGGAAGTTACGGATGTCCTCAATCGTTGGCCGCGCATGCCCGGTGAGGTGCAGCAGCGCATAGATCAGCATCGATCCATGACCGGCTGACAAGACGAAACGGTCGCGATCCGGCCAATGAGGGTCCGCCGGATCGAATTTCAGATAGCGCGTGAACAGCGTCGTCGCGGCGTCGGCCATGCCCATCGGCATTCCGGGGTGGCCGCTGTTGGCCGCCTCGACCGCGTCCATGGACAGTGCGCGGATTGCGTTAGCAAGGCGACGTTGGGTCGGCGGCATTTTCGCTCCAAGGAATGATGACGGCGATCCGCAAGGGATTCGGGCTCAACCGGCGGCAGCGGCGTCTTTGGTCGGAGAGGCGTTCAGCGTCAACCTTGCTCGACGTTTTCATCCTGCTATGCCGCTGGTGATGAGCGATGGTGACATCGAAACGGCACTTCAAAGGGCCGAGCGCGCGGTCAGCCGGATCGAAGCGGCGATTCGGCTGGACGGCGCGGCAAGGAAGCAGAATGAGCTGCTGCGGGAGCGCGTGCGCAACGCAATCGCCGACCTCGACACCCTGATCCAAGAAGCAGGGTCCTAAGTTCGTGGCCGAGGTCGACATCAGCATCACCGGACGCCAATACCGGGTCGCCTGTCGTGCTGGGGAGGAAGAGAATCTCCGGCGGGCCGCTGACCTGATCGATTCGCGCAGCCGGGAGGCTCTTGCCGGGCTTGGGTCCATGTCCGAGTCCCGTCAGCTCCTCTACGCCGCTCTCCTGATCGCCGACGAGATCCTCGAAAAGGGCGCGCCGCAGCCGCAGCCGACCCCGTTGCCGGCACCGGTCAGCGACGCGGTCCTCGCTCGGGCCGAGGTCCTCGCAGCGCGGCTGGAATCCCTTGCCGACGCGCTTGAGAATGGCGCCGCGACTTCCTAGATGAAGAGCCGACGGGCACTACCCGGTACGAGCCTTCGAACATCCCTGAGGCGATTACCGATCCAAGGGAGCTATCCCTGCCCGGGCCCTGGCCCGACGCACATGGCGCCCACCTGACGTTTGTGGCGTCAGAGGATTTCCGGCAAACGGCCATGGTGGTCCCGTCACCCTCCCTTGATAAACCGAGCCTTCGTCAATCGGTCCGCGCTCAGCGGCGGTCGCTGACGCAGTCGCTCAGCCCCGCGATGCGCGAATCGCTTGAGAGCCGGCTTGCGGATCGATTGATGCCCGAACTCAGCGCAGCCACCAGCGTCGCCGGTTACCATCCGATGCGCGACGAGATCAGCCCGCTGCAAGCGCTCGAACGGGCCACGGCCCTCGGGAAATCCGTGGCATTCCCCGCTTTCGCTGGACGCGATCATCATATGGTGTTTCGCGCCGGCCCAGCAGTTGATCCGGGCCCCTGGGCCATTCTCCAACCGGCCGATCATTCGCCCGAGGTTACGCCTGACCTTGTGCT
Source organism: uncultured Sphingomonas sp. (assembly GCA_965653215.1). GTDB lineage: Bacteria > Pseudomonadota > Alphaproteobacteria > Sphingomonadales > Sphingomonadaceae > Sphingomicrobium. The sequence continues at coordinate 3,722 of CBFGZJ010000141.1, forward strand.
GATCCCGCTCATCGCAATCGATCGCACGGGGCACAGGATCGGCCAGGGCAAGGGGCATTATGATCGCGCCCTGCCCAAATTGCGGGAGTCTGGCGCCCGGCTGATCGGCATCGGCTGGGCCTTCCAACTGGTCGATGGGCACATCGCCCATGAAGCGTGGGACATCCCCCTCGATGCTTTCGCTTCACCAGACAGCTTGATTGAGTTCGATCGATGAACCCAAGTTGGCGCAAGCCGGTCGGAGTCTTCGCGATCATCGCCCTAATCGTCTTATGGGCGGCCCTCGTCGGGTCGCTCTCGAATTTCGTGGGTGATTGGCCGATCCTGGTCCAGGCCATCTTCTATCTCGCCGCAGGCATCATTTGGATCGCGCCGCTCAAGCCGCTCTTACGTTGGATGGAGACCGGGAATTGGCGGGTGCCACCCGGCTGACATTGAAGATTCGGCCCTTTTCCACTATGTTCCGCGGCCTGCCATGAAGCGTGTCGCCCTTCCTTCAGCCCGCGAGCTGCTGCTCGTGTGCCGCCGCGAACCGCTCGCGCTGGCGCTTGCGGGCGTCGGCGGAGTTGCCGCGATTGCAGGCATCGCAGGAGCTGTCGTGGTTAACCTGCCGCGGCCCGAGGTTAAGCTGGAGACGGCCATGTCTGTTCCGCCTGTCCCAGAGCCGCTCATCGCCCAGCCGGTCGCTGCCAAGACGGCAGCCGAGATCAATGCGGCCGTTCCGATTGCTGGTGCATCCACGCCTGCCCGGCCATTCAAGGCCAGCGCCGGAAATGATGCGCTCGAATGCCTGACCAGCGCTATTTATTATGAGGCAGGCAATGAACCTGTCGATGGACAGCGCGCCGTCGCGCAGGTGGTGCTGAACAGGGTTCGTCACCCGGCATTCCCAAGCTCAATCTGCGGGGTCATCTATCAGGGCTCGGAGCGGGCCACAGGCTGCCAGTTCACCTTCACCTGCGACGGCTCTCTCTCGCGTGGGCCGGCCAGATGGGCATGGGATCGGGCGCGTGAGGTGGCGAAGGCGGCGCTGGCCGGATACGTCTACGCGCCCGTCGGCAACGCCACACACTACCACACCAACTGGATCGTGCCCTACTGGTCCGCCAGCCTCGTCAAATCGGCGATTGTCGGCGCGCACATCTTTTACCGCTGGAGCGGCGGCTGGGGCCGACCGACCGCTTTCACCCAGGACTATTCGGGGCGGGAACCGAACGCGGCAATGCTGCGGAACAGCGCCGTCCGGCTGGCGGCGACCCGTGTCCCGGCGGTATCGGGGCCCGCCTCGAAGGACCCGCTGCTCAAGCTGGTCGAGGTCGAGAAGTCCGCTGCGGATGGACGGCCACGGGTAACGC
>CBFGZJ010000142.1:0-5046 GCA_965653215.1 uncultured Sphingomonas sp.
CAACCTCGGTCCGCAGCGCACGCTGGTGCTGGTCGACGGCCGGCGTCACGTCGGTCACTTGCCGGGGACCGCCGGCGTCGACATCGGAAGCATTCCGCTGGACCTGGTGGAACGGGTCGAAGTCGCAACTGGCGGCGTATCGGCCATCTACGGCGCGGATGCGGTCTCCGGCGTCGTCAACTTCATCATGAAGAAGGATTTCGAAGGGCTTACCGGCCACTTCCAGGGCGGAGTTGCCTCTGAGGGCAGCCCCGGCAACTGGAGCGCGAGTCTGGTTGGGGGGCATAACTTTGCTGATGGCCGCGGCAACATCACGCTCGCCTATCAATATAATCATGACGGCCGTCTGCGGGCACGCGATCGCGATTATCTTCGCGACAGCGGATACTGCACGATGCAGCCGAACCTCGCTGACCAGGTCGATGGGGACGATGATGCCGGCATTCCGGATGAGGTGCCGGTATGCGGCATCCGCTATTTCGGGAGTTCTCCGGGCGGAGCCATCTTACCGAATCCGTTCTACATGGTTCGTCCAGATGGATCTCTGTACGACGTCGGCACGCCGCTGTCGTCGAGCTACACAGTTGGCGGCGACGGCACATCCGTAGCCGATTTCATTGGCGATGTGATCGCGCGCAACAACCGGCACGTGTTCAATGGAACGGCCAACTTCGAACTAAGCCCGGCGGTCAAGCTATTCGCCGAGGTGAAGCATGCCAGAAGCCGGGCTTTCAGTGAGAGCCAGCCGACCTTCGATTACACCGTGCTTGTTCCTGCGGACAATCCATTCATTTCTCCTGGAGTGCTTGCTCAGATGATGCCGGGTTTCCCGGGGCTTCTCCTCGGGTTGCCGCCGGGGGCAGTGCCGGACGGGCTGCTGCTTTCGCGCGACAACTTCGATTTAGGCATCCGGGCGGAAGATAATACGCGCAAGACCTGGCGTACTGTCCTTGGCCTCGAAGGCGATCTGTCCGATGACCTGCGCTACGAAGTCTCCTATGTGTTCGGTCGCTCGCACAGCCGGTTCAAGGCGATCAACAACCGCTACAATGACCGGTTTTTTGCTGCGCTCGATGTAATCGCGGACCCGGTTACCGGTGAGCCGGTGTGCCGGTCGAATGTCTTCCCTGCCCAGCTTCTTGATCAACCCTTTTATAATTTCGGAAATCGGCCCTTCTTTTTTGGCGCGCTTCCAAGCTTGTCCTTCACGCCCGGCCCCGGCAGCGGATGCGTTCCGCTCAACCTGTTCGGCGAGGGCGCACCGAGCCAGGCGGCAATCGACTGGATCATGACGGACAGCGTTGCCACGGCCCGGCAGACGCAGCATGTCATCAACGGCTTCCTCAGCGGACGTGTCCCCGGCTTCGAGCTTCCAGGCGGTCCGATCAGTTTCGTCGCTGGCGCCGAATGGCGCCGCGAGAGCAGCCGCAGCACGCCGGCGACGGAGGACGCGGCGGGACAGACCTTCGGCAATCGCACCGTGGAAGTGGCAGGGTCGTTCGATGTGCTGGAAGGCTTCGCCGAGGTTCGGCTGCCGATCGCCAGCGACCTGAGGTTCATCCACAACCTCGAAGCGACCGGAGCACTTCGCTTCTCGGATTATTCGACGATCGGCCACACCACCACGTGGAACCTGGGGCTTCGCTGGTCACCGGTTCGGGACCTTATGTTGCGCGGCACCGCGGCCCGGACCGTCCGGGCGCCGAACATCAACGAACTGTTCAGCCCGCAGAGCGAAACCTTCCAGTTCATTGACGACCCGTGCGATCCGAGCCGTCTGAACAACGGCAGCGAGTATCGGGCTGAGAACTGCGCGGAGATCCTCGCGGGTGTCATCGCCTATACGCCCAACCCCTTCGCGATTGCCGGCACTCGCGCGGGCAATCGGGACTTGTCGGAGGAGACGGCGAAAAGCTGGACTCTCGGCCTCGCTCTCCAGCCCCGCTTTATTCCAGGCCTGGCGGTGACGCTCGATTGGTACGACATCAAGATCAAGGACGCGATCAACCAGCCGAGCGCGCAGGAGCTTGCCGACCTCTGTGTCGACTCTCCGACCATCGAGAACAGCTTCTGCGAAGGGATCGTCCGGAATCCCTTGAACGGCACGATCGTCGATTATCTGCTGGAACCGCAAAATGTGGCGCAGTTCCGGACGGCCGGGCTCGATGCCGAGTTGCGCTACCGGCTCGATCCGGCTCGGCTCGGGATCCGCCGCAACATTGGTCAGTTCGAACTGCACATGATCGGCAACTATCTCGACCGGCTGGAATTCATTCCGGCGGAGGGAGCGAGCGTCGATGATGATCGAACGGAGCAATATGCGCCCAAGTGGCAGGCGACGGTCGATCTCACCTGGATGATGAAGCCCCTCATGATCAACTACGGCTTCAACTATTTCAGCAAGACCAAGCGCTACTCACTGGAGGAGATCGCGGGCGACCCCGACATCGCCTCGCCGGAGAACATCACCTTCGACGCCAAGCACACGCATGATCTGCAGGCCGCGATCGATGTCGAGGATCGCTTCCGCTTCTATGCCGGCGTGAACAACTTCACCAATCAGAAGCCGGACCTGGATCGCTTCTACCCGGTAAGCCCGGTCGGCCGCTTTTTCTACGCGGGGGTCCGGGCGAACTTCGGCGGCGCCAATTGATGGAACATGGAGCGGGGCAAGCCCCCGCTCCAGGCCCTAAGCCGCGGCCGCGCGCTCAACCACCGGCTGCAGTAGCAATTTTCCGTCGCCCTCTTCGACGCGAACGGTCGATCCATCGCGCACCTCGCCAGCGAGGATCGCGTCGGCGAGCGGGTCCTGCAGATATTTCTGCACCGCCCGCTTCAGCGGCCGCGCCCCATAGACTGGGTCATAGCCGACCCGGCCGAGCCAGGTGCGCGCGCCGTCGGTGAGTTCGAGCCTGATCTTCCGTTCATTGAGCAGCGATTGGAGCCGCGCCACCTGAATATCGACAATCGGACCCATATGCGCCGAGCCAAGCCGGTGGAACAGGATGATCTCGTCCAGCCGGTTGAGGAATTCCGGCCGGAAATGGCCGCGGACGACCTCCATTACCTGCGGCTCGACTTTCTCGACATCCTCATCTTCGCTTAGCCCCGCGAGATATTGCGAGCCGAGGTTCGAGGTCAGGATGATCAGCGTATTGGTGAAATCAACCGTCCGGCCCTGGCCGTCGGTCAACCGGCCGTCATCGAGCACCTGCAGCAGCACGTTGAACACGTCGTGGTGCGCCTTCTCGACCTCATCGAACAGCACGACCTGATACGGCCGGCGGCGGACGGCCTCGGTCAGCACGCCGCCTTCCTCATAGCCGACATAGCCGGGAGGAGCGCCGATCAGGCGCGCCACGGCATGCTTCTCCATGAACTCGCTCATGTCGATGCGGACCATTGCTGCGGAATCATCGAACAGGAATTCGGCCAGCGCCTTGGTCAGCTCGGTCTTGCCCACGCCCGTGGGACCGAGGAACAGGAATGAGCCAAGCGGCCGGTTGGGATCCTGCAGCCCGGCCCGGGCCCGGCGAACGGCGGCCGAGACCGCCTTCACCGCGTCTTCCTGGCCGATGACCCGCTTGCCGATCAGCTGTTCCATCTGGATCAGCTTCTCGCGCTCGCCCTCCATCATCCGTTCGACCGGCACTCCGGTCCAGCGGCTGACCACCGCAGCGATATCCTGATCGGTGACCTCCTCGCGGAGCATCGCTCCATGCGTAGCGGCTTGTGCTTCCTCAAGCTGCCGTTCGAGTTCGGGGATGCGCCCATATTGGAGCTCGCCTGCCTTCGCGAGATCGCCGCTGCGCTGCGCCTGCTCGAGCTCGAGGCGGGCGGAGTCGATCTGCTCCTTGATCTTGGCTTCGGAGGCGATCTTCTCCTTCTCCGCCTGCCAGCGCTGGGTCAGCTCGGCCGACTGCTGCTCAAGATTGGCGAGCTCCTGCTCAAGGCGCGCGAGCCGGTCCTTCGACGCCGCGTCCTGCTCCTTCTTCAACGCTTCGCGTTCAATCTTGAGCTGGATGATTCGGCGATCGAGATTCTCAATTTCTTCCGGCTTCGACTCCACCTCCATGCGGATGCGGCTCGCCGCCTCGTCCATCAGGTCGATGGCCTTGTCGGGGAGGAAGCGGTCGGTGATGTAGCGGTTGGACAAGGTCGCCGCCGCGACGATCGCCGCGTCGGTGATCCGCACGCCGTGGTGCAGCTCATACTTCTCCTTGAGGCCACGCAGGATCGAGATGCTGTCCTCGACCGTCGGTTCGCCGACGAAGACCGGCTGGAAACGCCGCTCCAGTGCCGCGTCCTTCTCGACATGCTTGCGATATTCATCGAGCGTTGTCGCACCGATGCAGTGCAGCTCGCCACGCGCAAGCGCCGGCTTGAGCAGGTTGGACGCATCCATCGCGCCCTCGCTCTTCCCCGCCCCAACCAGCGTATGCATCTCGTCGATGAACAGGATGATCTCGCCGGCGGCCTGCTTGACCTCGTCGAGCACGCCTTTCAGCCGCTCTTCAAATTCGCCGCGATATTTCGCGCCGGCGATCAGAGCGCCCATGTCGAGCGACAGCAGCCGCCGGTCCTTGATCCCGTCGGGCACGTCGCCATTGGCGATGCGTAGCGCAAGTCCTTCAACAATCGCGGTTTTCCCCACGCCCGGTTCGCCGATCAGCACCGGATTATTCTTGGTGCGGCGAGCGAGCACCTGGATCGTGCGGCGGATTTCCTCGTCGCGGCCGATCACCGGGTCGAGCTTGCCCTCGCGGGCTGCCTCGGTCAGGTCGCGCGCATATTTCTTCAGCGCATCGTAGCGGTCTTCCGCGCTCTGCGTGTCGGCGGTGCGGCCGCCGCGCAGCCGGTCGATCGCGGCATTCAGCGCCTGCGGGCTGACTCCGGCCCGCGCCAGAGCGGCGCCGACATCACTGTTCTTCGCCATCGCCATCGCCATGTTCGCCTCGATCGTGGGCCTGCTGTCCCAGATCGCCGTCCCCCGGGTCGTCATGGCCGCCATCGACGAGGGCCTGGCCAAGCCGGTCCTGGTCGGCC
>CBFGZJ010000143.1:0-5035 GCA_965653215.1 uncultured Sphingomonas sp.
TCAAGGCCGAGCGCCTTCAGCCAGTTGCCCTGCGTGACCGGGCCGTGGACGATCACTCCGGTCTGCTCGGCAATGCGCCGCGCGCTTTCGAAATCGACATGGGCAGTGAGATCCTGCTCGCCGGGGTGATCGAGCGGATCGGCAAACCGATGGCGGCGAACCGCCTGCAGCGTGTCACCGGAAGCACTCGCCGCATGACCATAGTCGATAATCAGAGCCACGCCTCCCTGCGCCGTCAGGCGGCTGGCGATCTCCCGAACCGCCGCATCCCGAGGGGACGAGTCTTCGCGGATCGGACCCTCAGCGGAGAAGCGCAGCCGATCGCCATCAAGCTCAACCCGCCGTTCCTTGTTGCCGATCCATTGCCGCACCGGCAGTGCGTCGAGGAACTCATTGGCCACCAGCAGCAGCGGACCATCCCGGAGGGTCGACAAGTCGTCGTGCCACACGGCCCCTGTCACCATTTTGGCTTGGACCTGCCGGAGCGCCGGGCTGGTCTCCACCAGATCGACCGAAGGTTTCAAACCAGCTGCGGCGAGCGCCCGCAACGCGTCCGCGGCCAAACTTCCCCTGCCGGGTCCGAGCTCGACGTACCGAATAGCGGTGGGCCTGCCGGCGCGGATCCAGCAATCAGCCAGTGCCGCCCCGATCAGTTCGCCGAATATCTGCGAAATCTCCGGTGCGGTCGTGAAATCCCCGGCCGCGCCGAGCGGATCGCGCGTGGCATAATAGTGCGCGTTGCAGGCAGCCATATAGTCATGGACGCTGATCGGTCCGGTGCTGCTGATCCGCTCGCGGAGGGCGCTCTCGAACGGGGTCACGCGACGCTTTGGGTTCCCGCCGCCGGCTCGATTCGAACTCGCCTGCCCTTGGCGCTGGCCATCAGATAGAGCCCGCCCGCAATCATCGGCACGCACAGCCACTGACCCATGTGCAATCCCGTTGCCTCGGCAAACTCAACGAGTTGCGAGTCCGGTTCGCGCACAAACTCGACCAGGAAGCGGAACAGGCCATAGAACAGGATGAAGGCGCCGACGAGCTTGCCGGGTTGATAGCGCGCATCCGTTTTCCAGAACATCCACCACAGGATCAGGAACAGGACGAGCCCCTCGAGCAACGCTTCATACAGCTGGCTGGGATGGCGTGGCGGGCCCAGCACGGAGATTCCAGCGACGAATTCTGGAAACCTCACCGCCCACGGCACGTCGGTCGCCTTGCCCCACAATTCCGCATTGGTGAAATTCGCGAGCCTGCCGAACCCAAGACCGAACGGAACGCAGCAGGCGACATAATCGTGGATCCGGAGCCAGTTGAGCCCGTGCTTTCGAGCAAACAGAATGATCCCGACGCTCGTGCCGATCACGCCGCCATGAAACGACATGCCGCCGTCCCACAGCTTCACCACGTCGATCGGATGCGCGAGATAATAGGACAGGTTGTAGAACAGCACGTAGCCGAGGCGACCGCCAAGGATGATCCCGAGCGCCGCGAAGAAGACGATGTCGTCGGCATGGCGGCGCGCCATTGGCGCCCCCGGCTGCCTGAGCAGCTTCAGCAGATACCACCAGCCAATGAAAATCCCGGCGAGGTAGGCCAGGCTGTACCAGCGCAGCTGAAAGAAACCGAGGTCCAGCGCGACTGGCGATAGGTTGAGATCGGTCCAATTGACCGCGGCAACGGCTGCGACAGTGATCACGTTGTTCCCCTTCCTGTGCACCGGTCATAGGGGCTGACTGGCACAGCGCGCAACGACGCCCTATCAGTTCGCCCAATGTCCCTGACTTTGCCATCGGTCGACCGCCGAACGCTGCTGATCGGCGGTGGCGCGGGCATCGGCCTGATTGCCGCTTATGCGCTGTGGCCGCGAGGGCACTCATCAGCGCTGAGGCCCGGCGAGGGTGAGGCGTTGTTCGATCACTGGATCAGAATCGGTCCCGACAGCCGGGTCACCGTTGCCGTTCCGCAGGTGGAAACGGGACAGGGCATTTGGACCGGTTTCGCTCAGATCGTTGCGGATGAATTAGGCGCTGACTGGGACCAGGTTGCGGTTGAGCCCGCTACGCCGTCCGCAGCCTATGCCAACCCGCTGGCGGATGCGGAGGGTTGGACGGCTGGTGGGCTGTTCGGAGGCTCCGGCCAGTTCCAGGTCACTGCTGGATCGACGTCGATACGCGCATTCGATCCAATCCTGCGCGCAGCGGCTGCCGCAGCGCGAACTCAGCTGATCAAGGTTGCAGCTCGGCAATGGGACGTCGATCCAGCAGAGTGCGACGCGATTGGCGGAGCTATCGTTCATGACGGGAAGACTGTCCCGTTCGGGCGCATTGCGATCCAGGCTGCTGGGGAGGAGCTGCCGTCCCGATCCTCTCTCCGCAAAGGCAAGCTGATCGGGGAGCCACTTCCCCGCCTAGACCTGCCTGGCAAGATCAACGGCAGCGCGAGGTTTGCGGCGGACGTGCGCCTGCCCCAGATGCTGTTCGCCTCGATCAGGATTGCCCCGCATGGCGGGAGATTGGTCGGCTTCAATCGCGCGGCGGCTGAGGCCGTTTCGACGACGATCCGGATTGTTGTTCGCGAGAATTGGCTCGCCGTTGCCGGGGCCACATGGTGGGAAGCTCAGCAGGCGCTTGCGGCCGCCCGGCCCCGCTTCACCGGGCGTGTAGACGCGACAACGGACCTGATCAGGTCGCGGCTCGACGATGCGTTGGAGCAAGGCGAAGCGACGAGTATCGCTGAAGCCGGGGACGTTTCGCAGTTGCTGAACCGGACTTCGCCGGTGACCGCGACCTACCGCATTGCGCCCGCAATCCATCATGGACTGGAGACGTTGACCGCAACCGCGCGGTTCACTGGCGATCGGCTTGAAGTGTGGGCGCCAAGCCAGGCCCCTGCAATTGCGCGCGCGGCGGCGGCGAATGCAGCAGGCTTCGGCGAAGAGCAGGTCGTCTTCTATCCCATGCCGGTTGGCGGGGGCGCCGGCCGGGCGCTTGAGGCCGATGCGGTTCCGTTTGCTGTCGAAATTGCGGCGGAACTCGGCCGTCCGGTGCAATTGAATTTCCCGGTGAGCGAGAGTCAGCACCACGAGCGGCTCCGGCAGCCGGCCTTGGCGCGGATGGCAGGAATTGTCGGGCCGCAGGGGCGCATCGCGGCATGGTCCGCCCGTATCGCTAGTACCGCTGGCGAATCTGGAGCCTTCGCACGCTTATCAGGTCGAGCTGTCTCGACCAGCTATTCACCGAGCGATTTAGCTGGGGCAGTGCCGTCCTACGGGATCGACGCGCTAGGGGTCGAGGCCGTGGTCACGGCGCTGCCGATCATGACCGGCTACATGCGCGGCGGATCGCATGCGCTCACCGGCTTCTTCAACGAAAGCTTCGTTGACGAACTGGCGCGTTCGGTCGGGGCCGAACCGCTCGGCTTTCGAATGGGGATGCTGGGCAGCAACGTGCGACTGGCGCGAGCGATTGCGCGAGCAGCCGCGCTCGGCGGGTGGGACGGCGGCGGCAACGGCAGCACGATGGGGCTCGCCTGTCACTCGGCATTCGGCTCGCACATCGGCCTGCTCGCCCAGGCGGCGATCGGGAGCGATCAGCGCATTGCCGTGTCGCGGCTGGTTGCGGTGGTCGACTGCGGACGCATCATCAATCGCAATCTTGTGCGTCAGCAGATCGAAGGCGGGCTATTGGAAGCACTGGCGAGCGCCACCGCCGCCCGTCCGTCGTTTGTTGCCGGGGTGCCGGTGGCGCGCGATATCGGCGCGATGAATCTCCCCCGCATGGCCGACACACCCCAGATCGACGTCGAGATGATCGACAGCGACGAAGCTCCAGGCGGAGTCAGCGGCCTCGCTCATCCGGTGCTTGCGCCGGCGATTGCGAACGCCATTCATGCCGGCTCCGGGCGTCGCCTCCGACAACTTCCATTTGATCTGAGTGCCGCATGAGCAAAATCGGAATCCTGCTGATCAATCTTGGCACTCCGGACGCGCCTGACCCCGCTGCGGTAAGGCGGTACCTTGCCGAATTTCTGTCGGATCGGCGCGTGGTCGAAATTCCCGCCTGGGCGTGGCAGCCGATCCTGCGCGGGATCATTCTTCGCACCCGGCCAGCCAAGTCCGCGCGGGCGTATCGAGAGGTCTGGAGCGAGCAGGGTTCGCCCCTCGCCGCGATCACTCGCCGCCAGGCCGAAGCTTTGCAGCAGCGGTTTGGCGAGTCCGTGCAGGTTCGTCATGCGATGCGCTACGGTCGCCCAGCTGTCGCGGCGGAGCTGGCGGAACTGATCGCAGCCGGGTGTAACCGGGTTCTCGCGGCGCCGCTCTATCCGCAATATTGCGGCGCCACCACCGCGTCGGCCAATGACGCCTTGTTCCTTGCTCTTGCCGGGATGCGCGTTCAGCCTGCGATCCGAACGCTGCCGCCCTATTTCGATGATCCGGCGTACATCGATGCGCTGGCTCAAAATCTCGACCGCCAGTTGTCGGCGCTCAATTTCATTCCCGACGCTGTGCTGCTCAGCTTCCACGGCATGCCGGAGCGCACTCGGACGCTAGGCGACCCGTATCACGATCAATGCCAGCAGACCGGCGCGCTACTCACCGAGCGCCTCGGCCGAAAAACCCTGATCAGCTTCCAGTCTCGCTTCGGCCGCGCCAAGTGGCTCGAGCCCGCCACGGATCAGCTTTTGCAATCGCTCCCCCTAGACGGCGTGCGCAAGCTTGTGGTGGCCGCTCCGGGATTCGCCGCGGACTGCCTCGAAACGCTGGAAGAGCTGGGCATTCGCGGGCGTGAGCAGTTTGAAGCTGCCGGAGGCGAGCGTTACGCGGTGCTGGAGTGCCTGAACGACAGCCCGGAAAGCCTGGATTTGCTGGAATTCCTGTGCCGCCGCGAGCTTGAAGGCTGGGTGGCCGCAGCGTAGCATCCTCGAGCAAAATAGAAGGAGTGGATGCTATGGCTCGAGTGGCGGTCGTGACCGGTGGAACCCGTGGAATCGGCGAGGCGATCAGCCTGGCGCTGCACGAAATGGGGATGGTCGTCGC
>CBFGZJ010000144.1:0-4990 GCA_965653215.1 uncultured Sphingomonas sp.
TATCCGGTATTAGCTCAAATTTCTCTGAGTTATTCCGAACCTAAGGGCAGGTTCCCACGCGTTACGCACCCGTGCGCCACTAGACCCGAAGGTCTCGTTCGACTTGCATGTGTTAGGCATGCCGCCAGCGTTCGTTCTGAGCCAGAATCAAACTCTCAAGTTGATGTACGACAAGCTCCGGCGGAATAGGCCGAAGCAAGCCGGCATCTCTGGGAGCCGTTCCTGCACAAATATACAAACTGGTGTGTTTGCGTATGAGGACATTTGGAACGGCATAAATTTGACCGATCACCCGAAGCCCAGAGGCCCTCGGAGACCGGGCCGCCGCCCGCATGTCCCTTCATCTAACCAACAATGTCAAAGAGCCGACGAAACTTCCCCCCGGTCCATCAGGTTCCGGGTATCGGCGATACCGACTGAGAAGAGACGCGAAACGAAGACCGGTCCGGAGGGACCGTCCCCGCTGCTGTGAGGCGGATATATGTGAGGCCCTTCCGCCCGTCAATCGCCTTTTTGCAAAAAAAATGTCTCTGCGGTGACGATCGAGGGCCTGGAGGGATGCAGCCCCTCGCAAAGACCCTAGTAGCGGTCTCCAGAGATATAGTGGCGCATGGCGTCTGCCTCGCGCTCGATCTCGTCGATGCGATTCTTCACCAGGTCGCCAATCGATACGATCCCGCACAGCTTCCCTCCGCCGTCGACCACGGGAAGATGGCGGATTCGCTGCTGAGTCATCACCGCCATCGCCGAAGGAATCGACGTGTCGGGATCGATCTTGATCGCCGGAGCACTCATCGCCCGCGCTACCGGCCAGTCGAGAACGTCCGGTCCATGATCCTTGAGGCAATAGATCACGTCGCGTTCCGAGATGATTCCGGCGATCTCGCCCGAGTCGATGACCAGCAATGCTCCGATCCTGCGTTCTCCGAGCTGCCTGACGGCGTCGGAAATGGGGTCGCCCGAGGCGATGGTCGCCACCGCATGACCCTTGCTGGATAAGATTGTCGCAACCGTCATCGCTTGTTCTCCACCTGATGACTTCAGAGGTTGATGATCCCACGGTCGACGCTCAAAGGAAAGCATGACCGCGCCGGCGCCGCCAGCACAGAGATTATGGGCACCTTTCAATCAGGGGACTGGAATGAGTGATCGAAGACCAACACTGAGGGTTGTGCCACGGCCAAGTGACATCAACCATGTCGGCAATATCTTCGGCGGATGGGTTCTCAGCCAGATGGACATCGCTGGCGGAATCGTCGCGGCGAAACGAGCCAATGGACCGGTCGCCACGGTGGCAATCGAAGCGATGACCTTCATCACTCCGATCCAGCTGAATGACATTGTGTCAGTCTACGCCGATGTCGTGGCGGTCGGCCGTACATCACTCAAGATTCGGATTGAGGTGACTGCCACTCGGGGTCAGGACATGACCGAGATCAAGGTCACCGAGGGACTTTTCACCTTCGTCGCGATCGACAAGCAGCACCGCCCGCGGCCGGTCGATCCGGCCTGAAAAGAGAAAGGCTCCCGTCCAGGGACGAGAGCCTTTCCATACGCACAGCCCCGTTGGGGGAAGCCTTAGAAGTCGACCTGAACCCGCGCCGCGACGACGTCGACGCCATAGGATCGATCATCCACCGATTCATCCGAGTCAGGCTTAACGGTCGCAGCGAAAGGCCCGCCGGTGATCTTCGCGTGCGAGTAGTTGAGGAGGACGCGGAAATAGTCCTCTGGGATCCAGACCAGGCCCGCTTGAAAGCCCAACTGCTTACCGCCGCGCGACAATCGTTCGTTCACCGGGCGGAGCGAGGTGCTGCCGTTTGTGAAGTTGTTGGTTAGCGCGTTCTTCAATTTGCTCGAGTCAAGATCGAGATAGTCGATGCGACCGTTCAGCTGGATGGCGCCCCAGCCGCCCTTGCTGAACGGACTGAGGACCTTGGTGCGGTCCCACGTACCATTGTCCCACAAACCATTCTTGCTAGCCTTGTAAGGACGTGTCTCGCCGGTCAGATAATAACCCGCCTCGAGGAATCCCCCCCAGAAGGTGAGATTGCCGTCCGGGACGACGACGCTGGTGCTGGGGAACGCGTCGAGACCCGTCGCCACGTCGCCGGGCTGGTGGCCGACGTTGACCTTGTTCATCTGACCTTCGGCGTGGACATGCAGCGACTTGAACACGCCAGCCAGTTCGACACCAAGAATGTTGTCACTTTGCGCTGCAAAGTCGGCTGACCCCGACCCCCGCGTGTCGATGAACCGAACATCGGTCGTCTGCGTGAATGGGCGCGCCCTGTAGCGCGCCAGCTGGTTCGACGACGGCGCACCTTGGGAGCTACCAGCGACCGATCCATTGTTGGGCGAGAAGTTCCGGTGCTGGAAGTTCAGGCCAAAGTGCAGCTGGTTGCCGTCGACAATCGGAGCATAGACAGCGCGCGCGGCAGCGATCCAGCCCTTGTTGTCGAAGCTGTTGTCGATCGTCTTGGCCGCATAAAGTCCGGTATTCAGGCGGAAAACGTTGTCGGCCGTGGCCGCGCCGGCCGAGATACCGATCCGTCGGGTGTTGATGAAACCATCATTGAACGCGCCCCGCTCGAGGAAGCTGATGAAGCGAGAGCTGGTGATTTGCTCCATGCCGTTCAGCGTCTCATGATTACCAAGAGTCACGTTCCACGGCTTGCCGGCCGGGACATAGCTGATGGTCACGTCGCCGAAGGTCACATTCGGGCCAGAGCCAGCCGCACCGGCAAAATCGGCTTCGAACTTATACTGGAAGCCGCCGGGGATCGAGCCTTCCGCGCCGAGACGCAGACGGCGGGCTCGGGTATTGAAGCCAAGATTTCGCGCCGGCTGCGTGAAGATTTCCGAACCGATGCGGTCATCCGGATTGCTGACATAACCAACATCATACTGGATGCGGCCGCGCGGCTTGAACGACCAACCCGCTTCCTTGTCCTCGAACTGCGGAGCACCCTTCCAGTTCGGGGTGGACTTGACCTGGGCGGCCTTGACCTGCTCGAGCGCTTCCTGAAGCGCTTCGACCTGAGCCTGCAGCAGCTCGATCTTGGCATTGGCGTCATCGGTCGGAGCTGCGGCGGCGATCGCCGCATCGGCCTCAGACTCGGTCATCGGCTGTTCGGTCGCCTCAGCCGCCGGCTCTTGAGCAAGGACTGCGCCCGAACAGACGAGCGCGCTGCTCGCAAGAAATGCGCGAACAAGCATGGTGGTCTTCATAATCTTTCCCCCTTTTTGTCCCGCCCGTCGATCGGCGGGAGCTCGGGCAAACTCCTCGCCTGCCCGAGATGAAATTTTCGCCGGTTGTCCGGCTGTCGATTACTTCAAGCTGGCGAAGTTCACCGGTGCGAGCGATCGGGCGTGCGCCTGACTGCGAGCGCGGACCTGGTTCGGCGCCGAGACGAGGCCGAGCGACTTCAAATAGCCGTTCGGACCGATCGCGCTTTCCTTGGTGAACTCCGCGACGAATGCGCGGATCGCGGGAATGGCGCCGACATGGGCATTCTTCACGTAGATGTAGAGCGGGCGTGCGCCCGGATATTGGAACGAGCTGATCGTCTGATAGCTGGCCTGGACGCCGTTGATGGCGATCCCCTTCAACTTCGACTGGTTCTCTTCCAGGAACGAGGAGCCGAAGATCCCGAGGCTGCCCGGATTGGCCTGGAGCTTCTGGACGATCAGGTTGTCGTTCTCGCCCGCTTCGATATAGGCGCCATCAGTCCGGACACCGGTGCAGATTGCCTTGAACTTGGCCTCGTCCGCCTTCTTCATCGCGGCCATGCCGGCGTTGGCTTCGCACGGCGGAGTCATGATCAGTTCGCCGAGCGCGTCGCGCGTTCCGCTGGTCGATGGCGGACCATAGACCCGGATCGGCAGGGCGGGCAGGCGGGCGTTAACGTCCTTCCACGTCTTGGCCTTGTTCGGCTTCCCAAACGGGGTCTTGGCGAGTGCCAGGTAGATGTCCCGCTGGGTCACTCCGCTCAACCCGGTGCTCTTGTCAGTCGCCAGCGCCACACCATCGAGGCCAAACTGGATCTCGGTCACCTTGGTCACGCCGTTTGCGGCACAGGCCTTCGCTTCCGAAGCTTTCATCCGGCGCGATGCGTTCTCGATGTCCGGGAAGCGCTCGCCGACTCCGGCACAGAACAGCTTCATGCCTGCGCCGGTACCGGTGGATTCGATGATCGGCGTACCGAGGCGCGGGTTAGCGCGGGCGACGCGCTCCGCAACGGCTTTGGCAAACGGATAAACGGTCGATGAGCCGACAGCGCGCATGCTACGGGCGTCAGCCGCCGACGATACAGTCGCCGTAATCGCCGCGATTGCGATGAAGCTCGGTGAAATCTTGGTCATTGGAGTCCCCTTGGGAGGCATTGAGAATTTGCCTCTCGCAACGGGGCCGTACGGCAGTTGGAAGACGGGGAAGTGACGACATTGTTTCAGATTGTTGACACTGCGCCGGATAAAAAAAGAGGCAGGAAGCCTGCGCTACCTGCCTCGAAAACGTGACTGCTGATAAGATCAGGCGGCGGGAGCGATATCCTCGTCGCTGTCCTGAATCCGTGGCCGGCGAGTGCGCCGGCGCGGACGCGCAGATTCAGCCTCCGCGTCTTCCTCTCCATCCGGAGACAATCCGATCGACGGCGGCACGACTTCGAACGCAATCCGCTCCTCAGCGTCTCCCGCCGGCTGCCGACGCGCGATCTCCGCGACCTGCGGGGCGGGCTCGTCATCGCGATCATTGGCCTCGATGCGCGGGCCACGCGGCGCACGGTCGCGCCGCTGATGCTGGCGTTGTGACGGACGGTCGTCCGAGTCCGCTTCAGCTTCGACCATATCCTCGTCGGACTCATCTTCGTCGAGTTCGTCGGATTCGCCGCGCTGACGCCGCTGCTCTTCATAGCGCGCGCGACTTTCGCCGAGCACGCGGAAGTAATGGTCGGCGAACTGGAGGTAGTACTCGGTCAGCACGCGGTCG
>CBFGZJ010000145.1:0-4946 GCA_965653215.1 uncultured Sphingomonas sp.
GTCGTTCAGCAATTCCGTCAGTCGCTCGGTGAGCCGCTGGATCCGGTCCAGCAACTCCGGCGCACTGTTGAGGAGAGCGCCAAGTCCGCCGGTACTGGACGGGATGACGGGGCAGCCCTGTGGTCCAAGTTGCTCGATTGGCTGGGCGCCCTTGACCGCGCCGTCCAGCTGGATCTCGCTCACTCCCGTGAAGCCGACCCCTTTGATTTGAGCCGTGGTGCCCTGAAGAATGGGCGTGCCTTCTTCAACCTCGATCCGGACCCAGACAAACTCCGGCCGCTCAGGCAGCAGCGAAATCTGGGTGATCTGTCCGACCGGGACACCGGCGAAGCTGACGATCGAGCCTTTGTTGAGGCCGCCGACGCCCTGACTGAAGTAAACGTCGTAGCAGCGCCGCGTCCCCTGGCTGACCCCGGCGAGCCATACCGTGAAGAATAGCAGAGCCGCGAACAAGGCCAGGACCACGGATCCGACGAGGACATAATTGGATCGTGTTTCCATCGGTCCCCGTCAGTTCCTCACGCCGCCGCCGCGGCGCGGCCCCGCGGTCCATTGAAATACTCCTGGATCCATGGATGGTCCAAAGCGAGTAATTCCGCAATCGTTCCGATCGCGATCACTTTGCGATCCGCCAGCACTGCGACCCGATCGCAGATCGCATAGAGCGTATCGAGGTCATGGGTGATCAGGAACACGGTCAGGTCCAGCCGTTTCTGCAGCGACTTGATCAACTCGTCGAATGCTTGCGCGCCGATCGGGTCGAGGCCAGCAGTCGGTTCGTCAAGAAACAGCAGTTCAGGATCGAGCGCGAGCGCCCGCGCGAGGCCCGCACGCTTGCGCATCCCGCCCGACAGCTCGGCGGGATATTTGGGGCCAGCGTCCGCGCCAAGCCCGCTCATCGCGATCTTGTAGGACGCGATCTCGTCGAGCAGCGGCGGCTTGATGTGGGGGAAATATTCCCGGATCGGAACCTCGACATTCTCCGCAACGGTCAAGGTGCTGAACAGGGCGCCGTTCTGGAACAGGATGCCCCAGCGCCGGCGGATGTTCTTGGCCTCGTCTTCCGACCGGCCGACCATGTTCTCACCCAGGACCTCGATCTCGCCAGCCTCAGGGACCTGAAGACCGATAATCGAGCGCATCAGCACGGACTTGCCCGTGCCCGAACCGCCAACCACGCCGAGGATCTCACCGCGGCGAACGTCGAGGTCGAGCTCTTCGTGGACCAGTTGATCGCCGAAGCTGTTCTTCAGTCCTCTGACGGTGATGATCGGTTCGGCGTCGCTCATGTCCATCCGACCGAGCTGAAGAACACCGCGAAAACCGCGTCGATGACAATGACGAGGAAGATCGATTGAACCACCGCTGCGGTGGTCTTGAGACCGACCTGCTCCGCGTCGCCCTTGACCAGCATGCCCTGAAAGCATCCGGCGAGAGCGATGATGAATCCGAAAACGGGGGCCTTGATCAGTCCGATGTACATGTCCGTAACCGGAACAACTTCCTGGATGCGCTGGATATAGGTGAGCGGCGGAATGCCGAGACTGATCCAGCAGAAGATTCCGCCGCCGATGATCGTCAGCATCATCGAGAAGAACGACAGTAGCGGCATCATCAAGATCGCGGCAATCATGCGCGGAAGGACCAGCGATTCGATCGGAGATACGCCGATGGTGCGCATGGCATCGACTTCCTCGGTGATCTTCATCGTTCCGATCTGCGCCGCGAACGCCGAGCCGGACCGGCCCGCGACCATGATCGCGGTCATCAAGGTCCCAAGCTCGCGCACGGTGATGCGGCCGATCAGGTTGATTGTGTAAATCTCCGCTCCGAACTGGCGGAGCTGCACCGCGCCTTGCTGACCGATGACGATCCCGATCAGAAAGCTCATCAAACCGATGATCCCCAGCGCACGCACCCCAACCACGTCGAACCGCTGGACCACGGAGTGGATGCGGAAGCGGCGGGGTCGCCGAGCGACATTGGCAAAGCCGATCAGCGTTGCCCCGAAGAAGTTGATGAGGCCGAACAGGGTTCGGCCCGCCTCCATCGTGGCGAGGCCGATCTCCTCGACCGGGCGCATCATCTCGCCCTGGGTATCCGGCCGCACCTTGGCCGGCTGGTCCGCTTCCGCGACCTGATCAAGGAGGTGCTGGACCGCGGCGCTGGCGCCGATCACCTTGGCCTGGCGGTCGCGGACCGTGCGGTGGACAAGCCAGGCACCGACCGTGTCCATGCGCTTGACGTCGCTGAGGTCAATTGTGGCGCCATCGCCGATGCTGGAGAAATCGCGCTCAGCCGAGGCAGCGCGAGAGATGACCAGTGGTCCTGACCAGCGGAGCACCCGCCCGTCACTCTGTGGATCGTTGATCGCCTCGGACGCTGCCATCGCGCCATAGCTGCGCGAAAACGCCGTTTCCGGCAAGGGTGTGCCGATCCGCCATGATCTTGCCGAACTTGGTCCGTTAAAGCAGCGCCATGTCGCAGCCGCCCGACGGTCAACTCCGGCCCGTGTTCTTGACCGTCGGGACTAATCCTGCGCGGGCATTCGGGCTGGATGCGGCAACGCGCGCGCGGCGATTGGCCGCGAAAGCCGGGCTCGACTGCGCGGACACGCCTCGTGACGGCCAATCCGTCCTGCTTGCCAACCTCGATTACGCCTGGGATGCGGCCTGGCTGAAGGCCATCGCGGCGAGTCCGGGAGACGTGCTGTGCTGTCACGGCATCCCCGTTCTCGCGCATGTCCCGTCGGGCCTCGAAGCGGGTGAATTGCCCGAGACGATGCGGACGGGACGACTGTGGACCGGCGGCGAGGGACTTCGAGCAGTGGACTGCGCCGATGCAGAATTTTCCAACACCGAGCTGCGCAAGCGCGAGCGTCCGTTCGTTCTGCCGCTCGACGCCACAGATCCGGAACCGGTTGAACGCGCCGCTTATGACGCCTCTTACAAAGGGGTGACGGACGTGCTGACGCTGTATCTCTGGCGCCGCCCGGCATTCTACCTGACGCGGTGGGCGGCAGAGCTTCGGCTGACTCCGAACACGATCACATTCATCGGGTTCCTGTTCTGCCTGCTGGCGACCTGGCTGTTCTGGCGGGGAGATTACTGGCTCGGGATGGCCGCTGGTCTGGTGTTCATGGTGCTCGATACCGTCGACGGAAAGCTGGCCCGCTGCACCGGCACATCATCGAAATGGGGCAATATTTTCGATCATGGGATCGATCTCGTGCATCCGCCTTTCTGGTGGGTGGCGTGGGCGCTTGGTCTCGTTCGATTCGGAACGCCGATTGAGCCGGTCCTGCTCTCGATGATCCTCGCTGTGATCATCGTCGGTTATGTTGTGCAGCGGGTGATCGAGGGCATCTTCATCCTCCGGCACGGCATGCACATCCATGTCTGGCAGCGGATCGACAGCCATTTCCGGCTGATCACGGCCCGTCGCAATCCGAACATGATCATCCTGTTCGGAGCGATGCTGTTCAGCCGTCCCGATGTCGGACTGATGCTGGTGGCGTTGTGGACGCTCGTAAGCCTGCTGTTCCACGCGGTTCGGCTTGCGCAAGCCAATGCCCGGCGTGATCGCGGGCGGGTCGTGGTATCCTGGCTGGCATGACCAGGTGGACAGCGCTGGTGCTGGCGGGGTCTCGACCGGGCGGCGACGCATTCGCCGACAGCCATGGCGTCGCCCTCAAAGCACTGATCCCGGTTGGCGGCGAGCCGATGATCCTCCGCCCAATTCGGTCCCTGCTGGCAGCACCCGCCATTGGCCGGGTGATCGTGCTCACTCAGCGGCCGGAGCTGATCGCGCCACTCCTCTCGGCTGATGAGCGGGTGTCGGTCGAGCCTTCCAGCGGAACCATCGCGGAGACCTTGACTGCGATCTGCGCGAGCCCATCGGCCCAATGGCCGCTGCTGGTCACGACCGCCGACCATGCGCTGCTCACCCCGGCAATGATCGAACAGTTTACGGCCGCGGCCGCCGGAGCTGACGTCGCTGTGGGGATGGTTGAGCGCAGCGCGCTGCTTGCACGGCTGCCCGAGACGCGTCGGACCTGGATCCGCTTGCGCGGCGGCGCTTATAGCGGAGCCAATCTGTTCGCGCTTGGGAACCCGTCCGCCCTCAAGGCGATCGACCTCTGGCGCGGCGTGGAACAGGACCGGAAGAAGGGCTGGCGGTTGCTGCTGGCGCTTGGCCCCGGATTGCTGATCGGCGCTGTCCTGCGGCTTCGAACCATCGATCAGACAGCGAAGAAGCTGGGCCGCCGCCTCGGTCTGGCGGTCCGGCCAGTCATAATGAGCGATCCGCTCGCCTGCGTCGACGTCGACAAGCCCGACGATCACCGGCTGGTCGAAGAGCTGTTGGCGGGCGCATGAAGCTCGCGATCTATGACATGGACCGGACGGTCACCCGCCGCGCGACATACACGCCATTCCTGCTGCATTGTGCGCTTCGGCGGGCACCGTGGCGGTTGGTCTTTGTGCCGTTCGTGCTGCTGACGATGGCAGCCTATCTCCTGCGGATGATCGATCGCGCGCGGCTCAAGGAGCTCAATCAATGGATGCTGATCGGTCGCTCCATCCACCCGAAGGAATTGCTGCCTCTGGTTAATAGTTTTGCAGACGCAATGATTGCCGGCAACATTCGTCCGGGGGCGATCGGCGCCATCGCCCGCGACAAGGCTGACGGCCGGCGGCTGATCCTCGCCACCGCGTCCTATCGTCTTTACGCGGCTGCCATTGCCGAGCGGCTGGGGTTCGATGATGTGATCGCCACCGGATCGCTTATCGGACTTGATGGACGGGTCCGCTCCCGCATCGACGGGGAGAATTGTTACGGCGAGGCGAAGAAGCGGATGATCGATGGTTGGGTCGAAAAGTCGGAACTGACCGGTCGTCACGGCCATGTGCGCTTTTACTCGGATCATGCATCCGACGCACCGGTGT
>CBFGZJ010000146.1:0-4923 GCA_965653215.1 uncultured Sphingomonas sp.
CCGCTTCAAGGAAGCGGACGTCAAGATCATCCACAAGTGCACTGCCGTTCGGCACGCCTTGTCGGCGGAACGCAACGGCGTCGACGCAGTGAGCATCGACGGGTTCGAGGCCGCAGGCCACCCTGGGGAAGACGACGTCCCGGGGCTGATCCTGATTCCCGCCGCTGCCCGCGCGCTCAAGATCCCGATGGTCGCGTCGGGCGGCTTCGCCGATGGACGCGGAATGGCGGCTGCGCTGGTCCTCGGAGCCCATGGCGTAAACATGGGCACGCGCTTCATGCTCACGCAGGAATCGCCGATCCACGATCAGATCAAAGCCGCCATCGTCGGCGGCTCGGAGCGGGACACGAAGGTTATCTTCAAGCCGTTCCGCAACACGGCGAGAGTCTTCCGCAACGCTATTGCCGAGCAGGTTGCCGAGCTTGAGAAGCAACCCGGAGCAGTGTTCGACGACGTTCGACCGCTTGTCGCTGGCGCGCGGGGCAGGGCAGCGCTGGAATCCGGCGAAGTCGACGCCGGAATCCTGTGGGCCGGCATGGCCATCGGGCTCATGGAGGATATTCCGAGCTGCGCCGAACTGGTCGAGCGGATTGTTGCCGAGTGTCGTGAACGGCTCGACGAGACGAGAGCTGTTACGCGCTAAGCTGGAAGCAGCGCGTCAGGCGGAGTTTCGACGCGCAGCACTTTAAGGGCTCTCACGCGCATTTCCCGTGGCGGGCTATCTGCCGAATCCGTGTTGGGCAGCCAAAGGATCGCTCGCGCGGGGAAGGGCGGCTGCTGCCATGACTGCGCGAAATCCACGGATACGCCGCTCAGCCGCTGGGCAATCTCACCTGCCCAACCGAGCAACCGATTTCGAGCCGTCGCATCGTCGCTCTCCCAGTCGATCAGCAAGGCCGTTCGGCGTCCGTCGGCACCTGTTTGCATGCCTGATGACAGGATATGCTCGTCCGAGCCCGCGGGAGCGATCTTCGACTGATCCATGAAATTGCGCTCGTCGGAGCGCATGATCTCGCCAACTGGTCCGCCCATCAGGGCTGCCGTGGCTCCGATGTCTTCCGCCCAGAACTCCGAGATTGTGTCGAAGCCGATGTCGGGCGCATCGAGCAAATGGTTGCGAACGTAGCGACGGAATGGAAAATGGCTGGCTCCGAGCGGCGCGTGATTTTTCTCGTAGTAAGACTGGAAGTCCGCTCGGCTAAGATCGCTGCGCCGCGCTAGGGCGCAGATGCTCTTCATCATGAGCATGTCCTTTCTGGCACGAGCCGGGACAGTAGCAGTTCCGCGGCGCTATAGGGATCGACTTCGCGGGCTTCTACCGCGGCGAGAAGCGGCTGTCCCGCTTCCGCCAGCACCATGCTGGTCAGCCGTTCGCGGACCAGCGCGAGCATCTGTTCCGTTTCGCGGCGGGCAGATTTCGCTGACCAGCCTCCACTCGCTTGCAGGAACTGACCATGGGCTTCGAGAGCATCGACGATCGCGTGGCCGCCCTCATCGCGGCTCGCCACGGCGCTGAGTAGTGGCGGATGCCAGGGCTGGTCAGGCTGGGACTGTTCACGCAGGTGGAGCATGAGTTCCATCTGACGGCGCGCCGCTTCAAACCCCTCTCGGTCAGCCTTGTTGACGACGAAAATCTCGCCGGCCTCCATCAAGCCAGCCTTGACCGCTTGCACCTCGTCGCCGAGGCCGGGAACCGCGACGATGATTGTCGTGTGCGCCAGATTGACGACGTCGATCTCATCCTGGCCCACACCCACGGTTTCGACGATCACGACATCATAACCCATCGCATCGAGCACGAGGCACGCGTCATGTGTTGACCTGGCAAGGCCGCCCGGCTGGCCGCGGGTGCCGATCGAGCGGATGAACACCCCATAGTCGAGGGAGTGGCGCGCCATTCGGACCCGATCGCCGAGGATGGCGCCGCCGGTGAATGGACTTGACGGGTCGATGGCGATTATTCCCACCCTGCGGCCGCGTCGGCGAACCTCGGCGATCAGCATGTCGGTCAGGGTGGATTTTCCAGCCCCCGGCGGACCGGTGACGCCGACGATGTGCGCCCTGCCGGTGCTCGGGAAGATTTCACGCAGCACCGTCACACCACGCGGATCGCGGTCGTCCAACCAGCGGATTGCGCGGGCTCCCGCCGCGACTTTTCCGGCGAGGAGGTCGGCGGCGAGCGGACTCACGCCGCCTCGCTCTCCTGTTTCTTTGACCACCAGTCCTGCAGGTAGGAGATGATCTCGCGCGTATCGGCGCCCATCGTGAAAATGCGATCGACGCCGGCTGCATACAGCATGGGCTTGTCCTCTTCGGGGATCACCCCGCCGGCCAGCAACAGCTTGTCGCCGCCACCCTGCTCCTCAAGCAGCCGGGCGAGCTTGGGCAGACTGCGCGTGTGACCCGCCGACAGGGTCGAGATCCCCACCACATCGACATCCTCCTGGATAGCCGCAGCAGCGACCATCTCGGGGGTTTGCTTGAGGCCGGTGAAGATCACCTCCATGCCCGCTTCGCGCAACGCGTGGGCGATGACGGTGACTCCGACCGTGTGCGTGTCCATGCCGAGCTTGGCGAGCAGGATCCGCAGCCTCGGTCCAGTGAAATTCTCCATCCGTCAGACCCCCGCCAACTGACTGTCGGGTGCGTGGACCCCGAAAACATCGCGCATTGCGTCACACAGTTCGCCGTGGGTCGCGTAGAGCCCCACGGCTTCGAGGCAGGGCGGAACGAGGTTGGAACCATTGCGGCAAGCTTCGCGGACCTTTTCCAGCGCTGCAGTGACGGCCGCCTGATCCCGGCGAGCGCGCAGGGCTCGGACCTTCTCGGCCTGCTCCTCTTCCATCGAATGGTCGACCCGGAACACTTCGATTTCCCGCTTCTCCTCAGGCAGGACGAGGTGGTTCACGCCAATCCATTTGCGCCGTCCCTCCTCGATGTCCTTGTTGCGCTCAAACTGCTCATTGCCGAGCGCCCGCTGGAAATATCCGGTTTCGATCGCCTTGAGTGCTCCGCCCATGGCGAAGATCTTATCCATCTCAGTGAAGGCGGCGTCTTCAATCTGCTTCGTCAGCATCTCGACATAATAGGAGCCGGCGAGCGGATCGATGGTCTCGGCGACGCCTGTTTCATGAGCCACGATGTGCTGAAGCGCGGCACCGACCCGGATTGCGTCCTCGGCCGGGAGCGCATGGGCTTCGTCATGCAGCGGGGTGGTCATATTCTCCCCGGCTCCACCCAAGGCACAGGCGGTCGCCATGATCGCCAGGCGGCCGATATTGTTGAGCGGCTGCTGTAGCGTCAGCGCGATCGTGGTCGGCGACGTCATCATCCGGATCTTCAGCGCGGCTGGAGTGCTTGCCCCGTAGCGCTCCTTCATCAGCCGGGCCCAGCATTTGCGGAAGGCCCTCAGCTTGCAGATGCCCTCGAAAAAATCCATGTCGACGTTGACGACGAAGTGGTTGAGGTAGGGCGCAATCGTCTCGATATCCAAGCCGCGCTTGAGTGTTTCGTCGATGTAGGCGCAGCAGATCGCGAGGCTGAAGGCGATCTCCTGAACAGGGTTGGCCTTGGCGGGCTGAAGCTGCGCTGAAATAATGGAAAGCGGCGCCCAGTTCGGGTGGTTGCGGATGATATATTCGATGCAGTCGGTAGCGATCCGCAGCCCATGCTCCGGCGGGTAGATGTAGCGCCCGACGCAGGTATATTCGATCAGGATGCCGTTGACGATGTGAAGGACGAAGTCCTTGGGGGCCACGCCCTTCGTTTCGAGCGCAGCGATGATCATCGCGAGATTGACCGGCTGGGGAGCGTTGCACACGCTCATCAGATATTTGAGCTTGTCGAAGGGGAGGTCAAATGCCTTTTCGAGGTCCTCAAGACTGTCGAGCGCCATCCCTGCGCGGCCGACTTCGCCCTCCACGATCGGGTTATCGCTGTCATAGCCGTTGGTGGTGGCGAGGTCATATTCGAGGATCAGGCCGGACAAACCCTGATCGAGCATATAGCGCGCCCGCTTCGACCACTCTTCGCCCTTTCCGAAGCCGGTGACCTGGGTCATCGTCCAGAAATCGGAACGGTGGCCGTTTGGGCGAGTGCCGCGGGTATAGGGATATTCACCAGGGAACCCGAGATCGCGCAGGTAGTCGAAGCCGACTGCGTCCAGGTCGGCCGGGCTATAGAGTGGCTTGATCGGCCACTTCAGGGCTTGCGTCACGAACGGGTTCCGCCGCTCGGGAGCGGCCTCGACAGCCGGGCTGCGAGTTTCCCGCTCCCAACGCTCTGTTTGGGCAACGATGTTGTCGTTGGCGGCATCGATCCGAACTTGCTTGTTCATTGCGCCACTCCAGCATTGTCGATCATCGGCTCGGCTAGCGACCACAGCTGTGCCGCCGCGTCAGGGTCGAGAGATTCGCGGGTTACTGCCCAGCCTTGAGGCGTCGGCGGCTCCCAGAACGGAGCGATCGCGCAGTCTTCGACGTAGAGGCCGCCACGGCCGTCAAGCTCAGGCGCAACTGCCGCCCAGACCGGACTTGCCGCACCCTCAGCAGGGGTCTTCATCGCCCCTTGCGGCAGCGTACCGTCCTCATTCACCCAACCAAGCTTGACCGCATCCTCGAACGTGACATGCCGGCCGAGATTGGTTGCCACGCCCCCCGGGGTGACCGCATTCATCGTCACCTCGGGCGCGAAGCGCCGGCTGAATTCCACCGCGAGCAGGTTGGCGCACAGCTTCGCATGACCATAGGCTTCGAACTTGTCGTAAGGTCTTCGCTCATAGTTTAGGTCATCAAGCGCCAGCTTCGCCATATGATGCGAGCCCGATGAGACGATCACCACTGAACAGCAATCCGCGATGCCCGCGTTCGGCTCCGAAAGGCTGACCGACGCCGAGCTCGACGACCTGCTCGCGTATCTGACGTC
>CBFGZJ010000147.1:0-4875 GCA_965653215.1 uncultured Sphingomonas sp.
CTTATTCGTTCAAATATTCGCCGCGCCCGGGTACTCCGGCGGCAACGATGGACGGTGCCATTCCCGCAGCGGTGATGGATGAACGGCTACAGCGGCTGCAACAGCGGCTCGCTGAGCACAGTCTTGCCTTCAACAGAGGCACGGTTGGCAAGCAGCTGTCGATCCTGGTCGAACGCAAGGGTCGCCAACCCGGCCAGATGATCGGCAAATCACCCTGGCTTCAGTCGGTGTTCGTGACCACCGATGCGCCGATTGGCGCGATGCTCGACGTAGCCATCACCGGCGCCCTGCCGAACAGCCTCGGCGGAGCGGCACTCGAACTCGCGGCGGCCTGAGCCATCTCGTAGTTTTAGCGCCGATCCTTGGATTGATGGCTGCGCAGCTGGACGACCTTTTCATCGCTGGCCATCACCTCAGCAATCGCGCTTGCGATCTCACGCTGGCCGAATGGCTTGGCTAGCCTCGGTAGGTGCAAGACGTCCTCGGTTGGACCCGTATAGCCGGTGATCAGCAGGACCGGCAGCTCGGGATGCGACTTGGCGAGACGCGCCGCCACCTGGCCGCCGTTGAAGCCGGGCATCATGTAGTCGGTAACCACCAGATCGACGGAAAGGCCGTCCTCGAGCAGAGCAATCGCCTCGGTGCCATTGCTTGCCTCGATCACCTCATGCCCAAGGTCGCGGACCAAGTCGGCAGTCGCGGCACGGACAAGGTCCTCATCGTCAATCAGCAGCACTCGAAGCAAACGCCCCGACGGTCGCACCTGCTGCGAGGGGGATTGCCGCTCCGCCGGAGCCATGCCCGCTGCGACCGGCAAATATAAGTCGACCCGAGTCCCTTCCCCGGGAGCGCTGGTGAGCATGAATCCGCCGCCGAGCTGCGCGGCGAGCCCATGGACCATCGATAATCCAAGCCCGGTCCCGCGACCAAACTCTTTTGTCGAGTAGAATGGCTCGACGGCACGCGCGAGCGTCTCGGCGTCCATGCCAGTTCCCGCATCCAGCACCGAAATGCGCAGATAAAGCCCGGGCTTAAGCCGGGGTGACGCCATCGGGCCAATGGCGACCTCCTCGGCCAGGATCGAGAGCGGCCCGCCAGTGGGCATCGCGTCCCGTGCATTCACGCACAGGTTCAGAACCGCCAGTTCCAGTTGATTGGGATCGGCCAGCGCGGGGGGAAGATCGGCCTCGATGCGGAGCTGCACTTGGATGGAGGGCCCAACCGAACTCGAGATGAGGTCGCGCATTCCGGTGAGGAGCGCGCCGACGTTCACAGGCTGAGTCTGCAACGCCTGACGCCGGGCGAACCCGAGCAGCCGCTGAAGCAGCGTCTTCGCCCGGTCCGCGGCCTGCAAGGCATTCGAAAGCAAGCGGTCTGTCCGCTCGTCGCTTCCGCCATATTTCTGGTTGAGCAGGTCGAGCGCCCCCGTGATCGGGGTCAGCAAATTATTGAAGTCGTGCGCGACTCCCCCGGTGAGCTGCCCGAGCGTCTCGATCTTCTGGGCCTCGTGCAGCTGCGCCATGGCAGCCTCATGCTCGGCGGTCCGCTCCTCAACTCGGCGCTCAAGATCGGCGGCCAGTTGGTTCAATTCCTGCAACCGGGCGCGCGCCTCATATTGCCGCTGCCGCGCCCTGCGCGCCGACTGCGCCAGACTGACGAACGTCGTCGGATGGAACGGGCGTTCAAGGAAGGTGACGTTTCCCAGCAGCTCCAGATAGCGGGCGGCCGCAGGATTGCGCTCCAGTCCGCCGCCACGCTGCGTCAGGAGCACAAACGGGAAGTCGGACCATTCCGGCTGGCGATCCAGCCACTTGGAGAGCTCGTGCAGGTCCGTCGAGCTCACCGCCTCTTCAGTGACGATGCCGCAGGCGGCGCCTGCCTCAAGCTCGTCCACCAATTCCGGGATCGATCCGATGATTTTCCCGCGAATATCGGCTTCAGCCAGCATGTCGCGCGCGACGACTGCGTCACGTCCGTTGGGCGCGAGGATCAGCGCGCGGTCCGACGAGATCCCGCTCACTTGGCGGGCGCCTCCAGCAGCGTGGGATTCTCGTCAACCAACTCCGGTACGCCGCGCAGCACCCCTTGGAAGCCGGTCAGCGGTTCACCCACCGTAATCCCGCGGCTGTCGATGCGATATTCGCGGATCGTGTCCTCATGCGCGCTTGTCCGCTTCTTGATTACCGACATTGCCCTCCGAACGCGGCCGAACGCCTCGAAGTAGCGGAGCAGCAGAACAGTGTCCGCAAGGTAGGTCACGTCGACCGGCGCTTTCATGTCGCCGACGAGGCCATGCTGCGCCACGGTCAGGAACGTCGAGGCGCCCTGCCGGTTCAGATATTGCAGCAGCTCATGCATGTGCAGGATCAGTGCCTGCTCGCCGGGCATGGAGGCTTGATATCCATTGAGGCTGTCGATCACGACAGTGCGGGCACTGTACTCCTCGACGCAGCGCCGGATGCGTTCGGAAAGCTCGCCCGGCGTGAGCTCGGCAGCATCGATCTGCTCGAGCACCAGGTTGCCTTCGTCGACCATGGCTTGAAGATCGATGCCAAGACCCTTGGCACGGGCGATCAGCAGCCCCAGTTCTTCGTCGAACACGAACATTGCCGCGCGCTCGCCCCGCCGGATTGCTCCCGCGACGAAGGTGAGCGCGACCAGGGACTTTCCCGTCCCCGCAGGACCGAGGATCAGCACGCTGGAACCCCGTTCGATCCCGCCGCCAAGCAGGGCGTTGAGTTCCTTCGTGTCCGTTGCCAGTGTCTCTCCGGCGAACTCCCTGCGATGCTCCGCAGACACCAGCCGCGGGAAGACTTTCACCCCGCCGGTCTCAATCACGAAGTCGTGGTAACCACCGCGATAGCGTTGGCCACGATATTTGATGACCCGCAGACGGCGGCGCTCCGCACCATATTCGGGGGAGAGTTCGTCAAGCCGGATCACGCCATGGGCAACGCTATGCATCGTCCGGTCATTCGCTTCGCTTGACAGGTCATCAAGCATCAGCACGGTCGCCCCGCTTCTCGCGAAATAATGCTTCAGCGCCAGGATCTGCCGCCGGTACCGCAGCGAAGACTGGGCGAGCAAGCGGATCTCGGACAGGCTATCAAGCACCACCCGCTCCGGCTTCACCTGTTCGAACACCGCGAAAATGCGTTTGGTGGTCTCACCGAGTTCCAGGTCGGACGAATAGAGCAGGCTCTGCTGCTGCTGGTCGTCAAGCAGGCTTTCGGGCGGCACGAGTTCGAAGATATCGATACCGTCAAGTTGCCACCCATGCGAAGCCGCGCCGGCACGAAGCTCATCCTCCGTCTCCGACAGGGTGATGTACAGCGCCCGCTCCCCGGCCTCTGCGCCGGCAATCAGAAACTGCGTCGCAATCGTCGTCTTGCCGGTGCCCGGACTCCCCTCCAGAAGGAACAGCCGTCCGCGATCGAGCCCACCAACCGTGATATCATCAAGACCATCAATGCCCAGCCGGGCCTTTCCTTCCACTTGCACACCTCTTGTTACATTTCACGGCAAGACCAAACGCGCTGAGGAGCCGTAACGATCCGGGTCAAGATCAATCGTCCGCTTTCTGGCGGAACCAAACGCACTCCGTGGCGAGACTCACCGCCCCCTGAAGATCCCCTGAGCCCAGAAGCTGACACGACCGGGAAGATCGTGAGGAAAGCGCGGATTGAGACGTTCGGCCGCGATGATCCCGGGGAGGAGAAGCTCCATGGCGTCGGTTTGGACCGTTGCATTCGCGCGTTTGTCGCTTGGCACGGAAAGCAGGATCGAGATGGCCTCCCATGAATTCATGGGCGTGAGCCCGTTCAATCCGGTGGAGTCTGACGACTGGCGATTGGCCGAAGCCCATCCGCCGAGACGTTGATCCAGGTAGAACAATTCGACCATGCTCATTCCGGTGACTGGATGCATCTGCCGGTACAGGATCCATTGCTCAAGCGCCTCTACGACCGAGCTGTCTTGGGTGAGGAACTCTGCTGCAATCGCCAGCGCGGCGCGCTTCGGATCTTCGAAGTCGATGGAGCCGAGCCGCTTGCCGTAATAGACTCGACCGACCTCGAACACGCCGCCACTAAGAGTGATCGCTCCTTGCGGCACGACATCGTAGAGCCGGTCGCGAATCTTCGTTGAACCGGTGTCGCCTTCGCATCCGGCGGTGTGGATCGAGTAAGCCTGCAACCCTGCTTCATCCGTGGGACCTGGCCAATTCGAAATGTGACGGAAGCCGTAAGTCCGGGCGAGGCGCCGCGCGATGTAGGCGTCAACCGTGCTCCGCCCTCCACGCACATCGGTGAAGGCGGTAAACTCCACACGCTGGGCAATCGCCGCCGCCAGGATCGTGCGGGAATCATAACCCGCAGTCAGAGGAAGGTAGATGGGGGCAGGCAGCGCCTTGAGCGCTTCCATGTACCGCTTGAGATAATCGGCCAGGAGCGAGCCCGGATCGCCCTTGACCGGCAAGAGCGGTCGCGGAACGTGCTGCGGCTTTCCGCTTTTCAGATCGAGTGCCTGATCCGAGAACAGGCGCTTGAACCCGAGAGCCCGGCAGGACGGGCTCGGGTCCCAGTTCATGGACTTCCCGATCCACTTGAGCTGGCGTGCAAGTGTGGGTGCACCCGTCACCTGCACGATGAGGGCGATGCTGGAGGCGCACACCACAACGTCGGGATGTTCCGCATAGAACACGGCCATTGAGCCCGTAGCGTCAAGAAAGAGCCTGCTGTGTTCGATGGTCACAAAGCGGCCGGAATGGTGGTGGCGCAGTTCGGCGGGCGTGCTCGCAGCGTCGCCGACCAGCAATCCTAAGGTCAGGATGCCAGGAACGGAGTCGTCAATGCGCAATTCGGGGTCGTGATGAAG
>CBFGZJ010000148.1:0-4841 GCA_965653215.1 uncultured Sphingomonas sp.
GATGTGTAACGTGCTCGATGACGCAGTGGCGATGCTTCCCGCCGACCGGCCACGTTATCTGATGGGGGTTGGCAAGCCGGACGACATCGTCGAGGCCGTACGGCGCGGGGTCGACATGTTCGATTGCGTGCTTCCGACCCGTTCAGGCCGGACTGGACAAGCCTTCACTTCCGACGGTCCGCTAAACATCCGCAATGCGCGTTTCGGCGAAGACCGGGGCCCGCTCGATCCGGAATGTCCTTGTCCGGCCTGCGCCGGCTGGAGCCGCGCCTATCTCCATCATCTCGTCCGCAGCGGTGAAATTCTCGGTGCGATGCTGATGACCGAACATAATCTGTGGTTTTATCAGCAGATGATGGCCGGACTTCGCCTGGCAATTGCCGATGGGAGGCTCGACTGCCATAGCCGCGCGTTTCTCGACCGCTACCGCCGTGGCGGCGGTGGCTAGCTCAGCGAAACGCCCAAGAAGTCTGGCAGCGGACCGTTCCAGTCACCTTCAGCCAGTTCGAGCACTGGCGCGGCCTGCGGTTTGCGCGGTCCGTCGGAGGTCTGCGGTCTCGCAGGTTTTGCTGACTGATCCGCCCTGCGCCTCCGCTGTTGCTGCGGCTTGGCTGGGGCTTTGCGGGTAACTTCCGGCGCCGGCTCCTCAGCAGCCGGAGCATCGACCGTCCGCTTGATCTTCTGCCCGGTCAGCTTCTCGATCGCATCGACTGCATCTGCGTCTTCGCGCGTGGCGAGCGTGATGGCGATCCCGGTCGCACCGGCGCGGCCGGTCCGGCCGATCCGATGGACATAGTCATCGGGCTGGTACGGCACGTCGAAGTTGAACACATGGCTCACGCCTTTGATGTCGAGCCCGCGTGCAGCCACGTCCGACGCGACCAGGATGTTGATCTCGTCCTGTTTGAAACGGTCCAGTTCCTTAAGCCGATCCGACTGGTCCATGTCGCCGTGGATCTGTCCCACTGCGAACTGATGGCGTTTGAGGCTCGCCGCGAGCTCCCTAACCGTTGTCTTGCGATTGGCGAAGATGATGGCGTTGCGAACCCCATCGGCTTTCAGCTCTCGCCGGAGAGCTTCGCGCTTCTTCGGCGCGGCAACGGGGACCAACCGCTGTTCGATATTGGTGTTGGCTGTCGCCGGACGAGCGACCTCGACCCTCTTTGGCTCGATCAGAAACTTGGCGGCAAGCTTCTGGATCGGCGGAGGCATGGTCGCCGAGAACAGCAGCGTCTGGCGCGCCGCAGGCAAGCGAGTGCAGATTTCCTCGATGTCGGGCACGAAGCCCATGTCGAGCATGCGGTCGGCCTCGTCGATGACCAGCAGGTTGCAGCCGGTAAGCAGGATCTTCCCGCGCCCGAACAGGTCCATAAGCCGCCCCGGCGTGGCAATGAGGACGTCAACGCCCTTTTCGAGCGCCTTGATCTGGTCGCCCATCTGCACGCCGCCGATCAGCAGCGCCATCGAGAGGCGGTGATACTTGCCATACTTCTCGAAATTCTCGGCGACCTGAGCAGCTAGCTCGCGCGTGGGCTCAAGGATCAGCGAGCGCGGCATTCGCGCGCGGCTCCGCCCGTTTGCCAGGATGTCGATCATCGGCAGAACAAAGCTTGCGGTTTTGCCGGTGCCGGTCTGCGCAATGCCGATCAGGTCGCGGCCCATCAGGACGGAGGGGATCGCCTGGCGCTGGATCGGCGCCAGCAGCGACGAGGTCGCGCTGGGCGAGATGGTGGTCGGTGACGCGCTCGACGAGGCGTCGGACATTGGCGTAGGCGTGTCGTACCCGCTGTCTCCAACAGCCTTAAGCAGTTCGTCGGAAAGGCCTAAATCGGCAAAAGCCATTCATTCGTCCGGAAGAAGGGCTGCAGGAGTCGTCGCTGAGCCGCAAAGCCGGGCGCTTGGTCGACGAGTGCCCGCTTGTCAAGGAAGCTTAGCGCTGGCCGGCAGGTCTCAGCCGCTGAAATTCTTCGATCAGGCAGGACCCCCCGATCCTCGACCGGATCATGTCCCGCCCGGCGCAAATCTTCTCTCGCGTCGGCTGAAGATAGAAGCCGCCGTAAAAGTCGAGAGTGGGGCAACCGCTTTCGAGCCGGGCGCGAAAGCGCTGTCGGGGATGAACCAGGAAATCGATCGTTCTGGGCCCGGACAGAACGGCAGACTCCAACCCCTCTGCGCGAAGACACCTCGGGCCGGGCCGCTCTTCCCAGCGGGAGAAGCCGCCGACGCGGCGCCGAACCGGAACCCTGACGATCACTTCCTGGTGGATTGTGGTTCGGCTCATTCTGCTGACCGTTCCGCTTTCAGCCGCGATCGC
This sequence comes from uncultured Sphingomonas sp., assembly GCA_965653215.1. Taxonomy (GTDB): domain Bacteria; phylum Pseudomonadota; class Alphaproteobacteria; order Sphingomonadales; family Sphingomonadaceae; genus Sphingomicrobium. Next base: position 2,315 of record CBFGZJ010000148.1, read on the forward strand.
GGATCCGATCATGGTGAGGAGGACGGCACAGCTGCTCAACATTGGGTGGCTTCCATCCTCCACCATTCCCTCAGCATGCTTGAATACTCGCTTAATCCGAATTCGTGCCGCATGCGTCGGACAGATGCAATCGGACCGGCTTGCAGATTGACCAAGCCCCGCATAGACCGGCGCCGCGGCTCGCTGAGCCCAGCGGGGCAACCCGCTCAATCTCCTGGAGATCACACCGATGGCGACTGCAGCGCCAGCAAACCAGCTTCCACTATTCTATGGCGGACTTGAGCCGCTCAACAGCAACGTCCACGCCAAGATGCAGGTGCGGGCGATCGACACCCTGCCGCAAGTTGCCGGTACCCATGCGATCCCCGTCACGATCGACGAATTCGCCCTGGCGCAGCGCTTCTACCCCATCATATTCGCCACCGGCGACGATCCGGTTCCGTTGGCGCTGCTCGGCCTCAACGAGGGCGTGAACACCTTCTTCGATCAGGACGGGCGGCTGTCACAGCCGGACGTCTATGTTCCTGCCTACCTGCGGCGCTATCCGTTTCTGCTGGCCAGGCTCCGCCAGGACAGTGACGAGCTTTCGCTCTGCTTCGACCCCACTAGCGGCGCCGTCGGCGAGGACATTGACGGGCAGGCGTTGTTCAGCGCGGACCAGCCGTCGGAGACGACACAGAACATTCTGGCTTTCTGCGAGCAGTTTGAAACTGCCGGTCAGCGGACCCAGTTGTTCATGACCGAACTCAAGAAGCTCGGCTTGTTGATGGATGGCGAAGTCGCGATTCAGCCCGAGGGGAGCGAAAAACCGTTCATATACCGCGGGTTTCAGATGGTCGATGAGGAGAAGCTGAAGCAGCTTCGCGGCGACGAGCTTCGCAAAATGAACCAGAACGGCATGCTGCCGCTGATCTACGCTCATCTGCTCTCCCTGTCGCAGATCCGGGAGATTTTCGCTCGCCAGGTGAGACAGGGGAAGGGGCCGATTCCGGTGCCGCAGCCCGAGCAGCCACTGCCTGCCTGAACCCTCGCGGGCGGTGCTCGGGGAGCGCCTGATATTGCGCGCTCAGGCGGTTGGGTGTACCTTGAAAAATAGGCACCGAGCCCCATCTCGGTGACTGCCGGGTCGTGTATCCCCTTTCACGGTTCGGCTTCGTACTCTGCGGAGTACGACCTCCCTGAACCTTGGCCATCCCGGCCAATCCGGGATGGCCTCTTTTTATCCTTTATTCCGCCGCGTCGCGCATTGTGAGGGTCAGCAGCTGCTCCCCGAGAGTGCGGGTGACGAGCTCGAGCATGTTGGCGGCGCGGTCGAAACCTGCTCCGCGGCTGAAACCGTCGGGCGCAAGATAGCAGCTGCGGTCCAGCTCAAGCTGGATGGCGTGGATGTTCCTCATCGGATCGCCGTGACGCTCGATAATCCAGCCTCCCGCGTAAGGGACGTTTGCCAAGGTCGAATAGCCGAGCCGCCGGCAAGTCGCCGCAACTTGCTCGCGTACCCAAGGCGCGGCAGCCCGGCCATGGCGGTCGCCAATGATGATCCTCGGTTCGGCTACCGGGCGGGCAGGCATCGAATGGCAGTCGATCAAGATCGCCGACCCATGCTCGGTCCAGATCGCGTTCAGTGCCGTTGCGACTGCGTGGTGGTAGGGCTCATATGCGGTATCAAGCCGGTGCTGATACTCCTCACGCCCCAGTGGGCGTTGCCACAGATGTCCGTCCCGCAGGGTTCGCGACGGAATGATCCCAAGTCCGCCGCGCGCACGCGGACCCGGTTCGTCGGAAGCGAGGCCAGACACGCTCAACGTGTCGAGTTCGAGCGGCGACCGGTTGCAATCGATGATCGCTCGGGGAGCGCGGGCAATTACCGCTGCAGTTCCAAGGTCCAGCGCCCGCTCGGCCAGCTCATCCACCCGCGGGTCCTCAAGCGCGCGCAAGGCACCGATCCCGCGCACGGACCTGGAGAGCAGCCAGTCGGGGTAGTCAGACCCAGCATGGGGGACCGACAGGACAACCGGCAGCCGCCCTCGCGCGGGGATGATCAGTGGCGAAGGGATCGGCTGCTCGGTCAAGCAGCCAATCTAGAGACTGCGTTCGGCTGCCGCAATTCGGGACGGAGAATTGTGCGTCTCGGCTGGAAAATGTTAAATCTTACAGGCATAGTGTCGGCACGATGATCCGGATTCTTCTTGCTGAAGATGACTCGTCGATGCGCGAGTATCTGCAACGTGCCTTGCAGCGTGTCGGCTATGAGGTCGACGCCGTCGGCTGTGGAACCGAGGCGATGCCGTTGCTTGGCGCCGGTCGATACGACCTCCTCCTGACCGATATTGTCATGCCGGAGATGGATGGGATTGAGCTGGCCCAGAAGGCGTCGGCGATCGATCCCGCCATCCGCGTGATGTTCATCACCGGGTTTGCGGCTGTGGCACTTCAGGGCGCGCGCACAGCTCCGGAGGCGAAGCTGCTGTCCAAGCCGTTTCACCTGAAGGACCTGGTGGCGGAAGTTGACCGGTTGTTTCAGACC
>CBFGZJ010000149.1:0-4838 GCA_965653215.1 uncultured Sphingomonas sp.
TTGAGCAGGCGCGCCGTCACCTCGTCACGAGTCCCGGACCCGTCGACCAGACGCACCCGGTCCGGCTCTTCCGTGGCGATCCGCCGGAACCCCAGCGCCACCTGTTCATGAAAATTGGCCGAGCGGCCACCGATGCGGTCTTCAGCGCCGGAATCGCGCGCGCGCGCTCGGGCCATGCCCTGCTCGCCATCAATCATCAGGATGAGCGTCCGATCCGGCAGAAACCCTTCACTTCCAAAATCATGGAGAGCGCGGATGGCATTCGGTCCCAACTCTCCCGCGACACCCTGGTAGGCCAGCGAGCTGTCCAGAAACCGGTCGGATATCACCCAGCAGCCCCGTTCCAGCGCGGGGCGGATGGTCTTCTCGACATGGTCCGACCGCGCCGCTGCAAACAGGAGCGCCTCCGCCCGGCTGTTCCAGCGATCGCTGGCGCCGGTCAGCAGCAGCTGGCGGATCGTCTCCGCACCCGGGCTTCCGCCTGGCTCACGCGTGACCAGGCATTCTATGCCACGCCCGGTTAATGCCGTCTTGAGCGCCTCGATCTGCGTGGATTTTCCAACACCCTCCCCGCCTTCAAGACTGATGAACCGCCCGCTCACGCCATTCCGAACAGCTGCTTGAGGCCGATCCAGATTCGGCCAAAGAAGCCTGCCTCCTCGACGCTCTCGCCAGCGACGAGGGGCATTCGCTGCGGCGGCGTATCCGGCGTGCTCACGACCAGGTCGGCGACATGCTGCCCCTTGGCGATCGGCGCCTTCAACGGTCCTTGATAGACAATCTTCATCGAAGACGGGCCACCAAGCCCGGCCGGAAAGGTCATCGCCAGATTGCGCGGTGCAACGAGGGGTACTTCTCCTTCACTCCCCAGCTGCACCTGGGCGCTGCCGAGTTTTGCTGCCGCGGCGAACAGCGGCTTCGCCTGCCACGCATTGAACCCCCAACTCATCAGCCGGATCGACTCCTGGACGCGTTCGTTCCAGCTGCTCATCCCTCCCAGCACCATGATCAGCCGGCGGCCATTCTGTTCGGCGGACCCGGTGAACCCATAGCCGGCCTCTTCGGTATGGCCCGTCTTGAGCCCGTCAGCGCCTGCGATCTTGCCGAGCAACGGATTGCGATTGCCCTGGGTGATCGCCTGGCCCGATCCCATCGTCCGGCCCCAGGTGAAGCTGGGCTGGCCATAGAATTGCTTGTAGAGCTTGGGATGACGCTCGACCGATGCGCGCGCCAAAGTGGCGAGATCGCGCGCGGTCACCTGGGTTACCCCCTCGTCGGGCCAGCCATTGCTGTTGCCGAAGCGGCTGTTCTTCAGTCCCAGCTTGCGGGCGAGAGCGTTCATCTGATTGGCGAAGGCCTGCTCTGTCCCGGCGATGCATTCCGCCAGCACCACCGACGCGTCATTGCCGGACAGGGTGACAATGCCGTGCAGCAGGTTCTCGACACTCACCTGCTCATTGGGCGACAGAAACATGGTCGATCCGGCTGCGGGCCCGTGCCACCGCTGCCACGTCTCCGGCCGGACCGTGCACATCTTCCCGAGCGGCAGCTTGCCGCTGTCGATCAGTTCGAACGCAACCTCGGTGGTCATCATCTTCGCCATCGAGGCGGGTGGAAAGCGCCGGTCGGCATTCTTCGCTAGCAGCTCCGCGCCCGACGAAAGGTCGATCAGATAGGCCACTGGAGCGGGCGTATCGAACGGCGGCGGAGCGGCAACCGTCGGAGTGGCGATCAGGACGGACGCGGACAGCAGGAAACGGCGCTTGAACATGGACTGGAACGACTCCGTGGCTCGATTGGCGGCACCTTCCTACCGCTTCGGTCATGCCGGTGCGAGGGGGCTCAGCGTCCGACGATCGAGTCGGCCAGCACTCCAACCGAAAGCGCGTAGAAATTGGAGCAATTATAGTCCAAGAGCGCCCGGTAATTCGACGTCAGCAGATAGGCCGTCGCGCCGCGCCCATCCGGTTCGATCAAGGTGGCGAGGTCTGACTCGCGCAAGGAACGGCGCAGCGGCTGGACTCCCCGGGCGCGCCACTCGGCCATTGTCAGCCAGCGGCTGTGCCGCGCGTGGACCTGTGGACATTTCGGAGCGACGCTGGTTGAGCGAAGCGAGGCTCGGTCAAGCGAGTCGGGAACGCGGACCGGGATGCCCCAGTCGAGACCAGGCTTCCAGCCGGCTTCGCGGAGGTAGACTGCGATCGACGCCAAGGCGTCCACCCGGCTCGTCCAGATATCGGCGCGGCCATCCCCATCGCCATCGGTCCGGAGCCGAAGCACCGATGTTGGCATGAACTGCGGATATCCCGTCGCCCCGGCCCAGCTGCCCCGCAAACGCGAGCGCGGGACGCCGCGATCGATCAGCCTCAGCGCGGCGATGAACTCATCCTCGAAGAACGTACGCCGCCGCCCTTCGTAGGCGAGCGTCGCAAGTGCGGTGAGCAGGTCGAAATTGCCGGTCACCCGGCCATAGCTGGTTTCATGACCGAAAATGGCGAGCGCAATCGAGGCGCGCACTCCGGTCCGGGTCTCGATCGCGTTCAAGGTGGATGCGTGGGCGGCATAGATCGCCCGGCCACGCGAGATCAGATCCGCGCTGACGTGGCGGCGGCGATAGGGAGCGAACGGCGGCACCGCATTCGGATTGGCGACTCCGCCCGGCTGTGCCCGATCGAGCTGGATGACGCGGCTGCTGAGCGTGAGGCTGGGGATCGTTGAGCGGATGACGGCTTGGCTGATCCCGGAGTTGGCGGCCCGAGCGGCGAGGTAGGCCTTGTACGCTTCGAAGCCGCTCGACACCGGTGATGCAGTGACGAGCTGCCGAACCGGCGCGGGCGGCAGCAGCTGCGCCGCAGGTCTTGGCCGCTCCGGAAGCGGCGCCAGCGGATCAGCCGGTGCTGCTCCGATCAACAGCGCCGCTCCGCCAAACGCCAGCACCCGCCTACACCGATCCCCCATGCACCCACCCCAAAACTAATGCGTCATGACGATCGTCATGCTGCTTGCACAACGCGCCACCGCCAGCATAGGTGCACGAATCTGAACGATTGATGCGATCGCTCATGGAGAGGTGGCCGAGTGGTTTAAGGCAGCGGTCTTGAAAACCGCCGTGGGTTCACGCCCACCGTGGGTTCGAATCCCACCCTCTCCGCCATCTCTAGCGAGCACCAATCGTCGCTGCGAAGATGGCATTGCAAGACATAGCTATCAGCGCAGTTGGGGGGAGCCATGCCAGTGATTTCTGTTCGCGTTGCAACCGCTGCTGACTTGCCGCTTATATGCGACCTGATCAGACAACTTGCCGAATATGAAGGACTCCTTGGAGAGGTGTCATTTGCCGAGGATGAACTCGGCGATCTGCTTTTTGGGAAGTTCCCGGCGGCGGAGGTTTTGATCGGGGACGCCGAGGGTAAGGCGGAGGGATTTGCTCTCTACTTTCCGAAGCTCTCAACCTTCAAAGGGCGCCTTGTCCTGCATCTCGAAGACCTGTTCGTTCAAGAACGCGCTCGTGGCAAAGGATTGGGCACCCGCTTACTTCGCGAAGTGTCCCTTCGAGCAGTTGAACGCAACTGCGCTCGGGTAGAATGGACGGTCTTGGACTGGAATGAGCCGGCCATCGAATTCTACAAAAGCCTCGGCGCAAACGTCGATAACGATTGGCGCGTTGTCCGGTGGGAGAGAAATGCCATAGAAGCGCTCAGCTGCGCTCAACTCTAAAGCCTTTGCTTCTGGTTGGCTTATTTAAACAGCAATCTACCACCGCGGGTGCAGGGCACTCTAGCGCCGAGCGACGAAGCGAACGCCGCCGCTCCGACACGAAGCAGCGACACAGTGATTTCAAACGGAACGCGCTATACGCGAGAACGGCCTTATTTCTTGCCGAGGGTCAGCCCACCGAAGCGCTTGTTGAAGCGCGCAACCTGACCGCCGGTATCCAGCATCCGCTGATTGCCGCCGGTCCACGCCGGGTGAGCGGTCGGATCGATGTCGAGCTGAAGCGTGTCGCCTTCCTTGCCCCACGTCGAGCGGGTCTGGAAGCTGGTCCCGTCAGTCATCTGGACGGTGATCATGTGATAATCGGGGTGAGTGCCGGTTTTCATGTAATTGTCCTTGTGGTTCGGCTGGTTACCGACCAGCCTGAAGGAATGAGCCGCGCCCCTAGCGGAACGGCTGTGCCTTGACAAGCGCGCCCCCTCTTCCCTAGCGGGCGCTCGCGATCGACGGCAAGGAAGCTGGTGAAACTCCGGCGCTGTGCCCGCAACGGTGAGTCCGCCGCACTTCGGCGGACAAGTCCGATACTTGCCCCGGTCCGTCGTCCGTTTCCGTGGCCGGGGTCAGCCAAGGGACGTGGAGCTGCGCCTCCTCCGAGACGACTGTTCGTCAACGGAGGAGTTCATCATGCCTGTTATCGCCGATCAGCCTGCTGTGGTCGTCACCGCGTCCCGCCTGCCCGTGGAAGAAAGCGAAGCTGCGGCCACCGTCACCGTCATCGACTCTGAACGGATCGAGCGGCTGGGGGAGCCGCAGGTTTCCAGCCTGCTGCGCCAGGTGCCGTCGCTATCTGTCGCCACCAGCGGCCCGGTCGGCACGCTGACCGAAGTTCGTATCCGCGGTGCGGAAACCCGCCATACCCTGCTGTTCGTAGAAGGCATTCGCGCCAATGATCCGGCGGCTGCGAACGCCCCCCGATTCGAATTGTTGAACGCGGACCTCGCGTCGCGGATCGAAGTCGTTCGCGGACCACAATCCGCGCTGTGGGGCTCCGAGGCGATCGGCGGAGTGGTCGCCGTGGATGGGCTTGTTCCAGCGGGCGGCCGCACGGTCGAGGGGCAGGCAGA
>CBFGZJ010000150.1:0-4837 GCA_965653215.1 uncultured Sphingomonas sp.
GGTCAGGTCCGCAACATCGCCGAGGTGACCACCGCCGTCGCGAAGGGCGACCTGTCGAAGAAGATTACCGTCGACGTGCGCGGCGAAATTCTTGAGCTCAAGGACACCATCAATACCATGGTGGATCAGCTCAACTCCTTCGCCTCCGAGGTAACCCGCGTCGCGCGCGAAGTGGGCTCCGAAGGCAAGCTCGGCGGGCAGGCGCAAGTTGAAGGTGTCGCCGGAACCTGGGCGGATCTTACCGACAGCGTCAACCTGATGGCCGGCAATCTGACGGGCCAGGTCCGCAACATCGCGGCAGTGACCACGGCCGTGGCTCGCGGCCACTTGTCCAAAAAGATTACCGTGGAAGTTCGGGGCGAAATCCTCGAACTCAAGAACACCATCAACACCATGGTCGACCAGCTCAATGGCTTCGCCTCCGAAGTGACGCGCGTCGCCCGCGAGGTCGGCTCGGAAGGCAAGCTGGGTGGACAGGCGCAGGTCGAGGGTGTTGCCGGCACCTGGGCCGATCTTACCGACAGCGTCAACCTGATGGCCGGCAATCTCACTGGTCAGGTGCGCAACATCGCCGAGGTGACCACCGCTGTCGCTCGCGGCGACTTGTCGAAGAAGATCACCGTCGACGTTCGCGGCGAAATCCTCGAGCTCAAGAACACGATCAACGTGATGGTCGACCAGCTCAACGGCTTCGCGTCCGAAGTGACCCGCGTTGCGCGCGAGGTCGGCACCGAGGGCAAGCTCGGCGGTCAGGCCCAGGTACCTGGCGTGGGTGGCACCTGGAAGGACCTGACCGACAATGTGAACGCGATGGCGGCGAACCTGACCGGCCAGGTGCGCAACATCGCCGAAGTCACGACCGCCGTGGCGCTCGGCGACTTGTCCAAGAAGATCACGGTGGACGTGAAGGGTGAAATTCTCGAGCTGAAGAACACCATCAACACCATGGTGGACCAGCTCAACTCGTTCGCGTCCGAAGTGACCCGCGTGGCGCGTGAGGTTGGCACCGAAGGCAAGCTCGGCGGTCAGGCCCAGGTGCGCGGGGTCGCCGGGACCTGGAAGGATTTGACGGACAACGTGAACCTGATGGCCGCCAACCTCACGGGCCAGGTGCGCAACATCGCCGACGTGACGACTGCCGTCGCGCGCGGCGACTTGTCGAAGAAGATCACCGTCGACGTGAAGGGTGAGATTCTCGCGCTCAAGGACACCATCAACGTCATGGTCGACCAGCTCAACGCGTTCGCTTCCGAAGTGACCCGCGTTGCCCGTGAAGTCGGTACCGAAGGCAAGCTTGGCGGCCAGGCGAACGTGCCCGGGGTCGGCGGGACCTGGAAGGACCTGACCGACAACGTCAACCTGATGGCCAACAATCTGACCAATCAGGTGCGTGGGATCGCCGACGTCGTGACCGCGGTGGCGCAGGGCAATCTGAAGCGGAAGCTGACGCTTGATGCGAAGGGCGAGATCGCGGCCCTGGCGGAGACGATCAATTTCATGATCGAAACCCTCGCCACGTTCGCCGACCAGGTGACCAACATGGCGCGCGAGGTCGGCATTGAAGGAAAGCTCGGCGGTCAGGCCCGCGTGCCCGGCGCGGCCGGCCTGTGGCGCGACCTCACCGACAACGTCAATGCGATGGCCAACAACCTGACCAGCCAGGTCCGCTCGATCGCCGACGTGGCGACCGCCGTGACCAAGGGCGACCTCACCCGCTCGATCGCGGTCGAGGCATCGGGCGAGATGGCCGCGCTCAAGGACAACATCAACGAGATGATCCGCAACTTGAAGGATCAGACGCTGAAGAATGCCGAGCAGGATTGGCTCAAGACCAACCTCGCCCGCTTCAGCCGGATGCTTCAGGGCGAACGCGACCTCGCGACGGTGTCGAACCTGATCATGTCGGAACTCGCGCCCCTGGTGAACGCACAATATGGCGTGTTCTACGTCACCAATCGCGAGGAGGACGAGGCCAAGCTCGAGCTGGTAGCCAGCTATGGCGCGGAAACCGCGGAGGAGCTCAGGAAAGAGTTCAGGCTCCGCGAAGGCTTGGTCGGTCAGGCCGCGGCCGACAAGCGGCCGATTCTGCTCAAGGATGTGCCGCCGGATTTCATCCGTATCGGCTCAGGCCTCGGCCATGCCAAACCCGCAAACGTCAACATCCTCCCCGCCTTGTTCGAAGACGAGGTCAAGGCGGTCATTGAACTCGCCTCGTTCAGCGAGTTCAACGAAACTCACCAGAGTTTCCTCGACCAGCTGATGGAATCGGTGGGCATCGTGCTCAACACGATCGCGGCGACGATGCGGACCGAAGGTCTGCTCAAGCAATCCCAGCTGCTCACGCAAGAACTGCAGGCTCGCCAGACCGAGCTCACCACCAAGCAGGAAGAGCTGCACAACACCAACGAGGAGCTTCAGGAAAAGGCGCAGCTGCTCGAGAATGAGAAGAAGCAGGTCGAAGCCAAGAACCTGGAAATCGAAATGGCGCGCCGAGCGCTCGAGGAAAAGGCGGAGCAGCTTGCACTCACGTCCAAATATAAGTCGGAGTTCCTCGCGAACATGAGCCATGAGCTTCGCACTCCGCTCAACTCGCTGCTGATCCTGTCCAAGCTGCTTGCGGACAATCAGCAAGGCAATCTCAACGACAAGCAGGTCGAATTCGCCAGAACGATCAACTCGGCTGGTTCTGACCTGCTCAGCCTGATCAACGACATTCTCGACCTGTCGAAGATCGAGTCCGGGACGGTTACGATCGAAGTCGGCGAAATGCCGATGTTCACGCTCAAGCAGCATATGGAGCGGACCTTCCGCCAGCTCGCCGCCGACAAGGGCCTCGAGTTCAACGTGCGGTTCGATGACACGCTTCCGTCCGCGATCCGCACCGACGAGAAGCGGCTGCAGCAGATCGTGCTCAACCTGCTGTCCAACGCATTCAAGTTTACTGCTCGCGGCGGGGTCACACTCGACGTCAGCTGTGCAACGTCAGGGTGGAGTGCGACCCACCCGGTGCTGCATAACGTCGACCGGGCAATCGAGATCGCCGTGACCGACACGGGAATTGGTATCCCTGAGGACAAGCAGAAGCTGATCTTCGAAGCCTTCCAGCAGGCCGACGGCACGACCAGCCGCAAATATGGCGGCACCGGCCTCGGCCTCTCGATCAGCCGAGAAATTGCGAGACTGCTCGGCGGCGAATTGCAGGTGCGGTCGAAACCCGGCGAAGGCTCAACCTTCACCCTGTTCATTCCGCTCGAAGCAGCCGCGGTCGGCTCAAACCCGGCGAGCGAAAGCCAGCCCCGTTATGACAATACGGGCGCCGTCGTCACCTCGGCGCTCTCGACCGGGTTTGAGGTCAATGATGATCGGGATGATCTGGGCGATGACGCGTTCGTGCTGATCGTCGAGGATGATCCGACATTCGCCTCGATCCTGCTCGATCTGGCGCGGGAGTCGGGGCTGAAAGGCGTCGTATCAACGGCCGGTGCGGGAACCCTGGCGATGGCGCGCAAGCTGCAGCCCAATGCGATCACGCTCGACCTCGGCCTCAGCGATATCGACGGCTTCGTGCTGCTCGACCTGCTTAAGCACGATCCCGACATCCGCGATGTCCCGATCCATGTCATCTCAGGCGCTGACAGAAGCACTTCGGTGATCGGGATGGGCGCGTTCGGCGTGACTGAGAAGCCGGCCGACCAGAGTGAACTAACCCGGGTTTTCGAGAGGCTCCTTGAACAGACTCGCAAAGCAAAGCCGAAGAAACGCTCATCGGCGCGAGAGGCCGCTCGGGTGACAAAGGAGGTTCCGGAACTCGCTGGCGCTCGGGTGTTGATCGTCGACGACGACATTCGCAACATCTTCTCGCTGACGAGCGTGCTGGAAAGCTATGATGTCGAGGTTCTCCATGCCGAGCGCGGCAAGGAAGGAATCAGCATCCTCGAGGAAACCTCCGGCATCGATGTCGCGCTGATCGACATCATGATGCCGGACATGGATGGTTACGAGACGATGCGGCAGATCCGCGCTCGCCCGTCGCTGGCGGACGTTCCGCTGATTGCAGTGACCGCCAAGGCCATGAAAGGGGACCGCCAGAAGTGCCTCGACGCGGGCGCATCAGATTACATTGCGAAACCAGTCGACATCGAGTTGCTGCTGGCGCTTCTCCGGGTGTGGGTGAGCCGCGGGCGCGAGGTGACGGCACAAGGCGGCGCGATGACCGTTAAGGCGGCGGAATGACGCTGGCAGAAGGTCAATGAACGTGCTCGATCCTGGGCTAGGCGAACATCATGCGAGCGCTTCTGTCGGGCGCGCGCTGGTGCTGGTGGTCGATGATGACGAGCGCAACCTGCTTGCCATTCAAACGGTGCTTGAGGACGTCGGCGAGGTCGTCACCGCTCGCTCGGGCGAGGAAGCGCTTCGCCACCTGTTGAAAGGTGAGCTCGCGGTCATCCTGCTCGACGCCTACATGCCGGGCCTGGACGGCTATGAGACTGCTCAGATCATTCGCAGCCGCGAGCAGACCAAGCGAATTCCGATCGTCTTCCTGTCGGCGGTCAACAAGGAAGCCGAACATCTCATCCGCGGCTATTCGATGGGCGCGGTCGACTATGTGTTCAAACCCGTCGACCCGATCGTGCTCCGCTCCAAGGTAGCGGTGTTTGTCGACCTGTTCGCCAAGACCCGCGAAATCGAGCAGAAGGCGCGCCAGGAGCAAGCGCTTCTCGACGCCAACCTGAAGGCCAATGCCGAGCTTTTGCGGGCCGAGCAGGAACTGCGCCGGGCCGAGCAGCGCCAGGCCGCGATCATCCAATCGCTGCCGATCATCCTTTATCTTGAGCCG
>CBFGZJ010000151.1:0-4827 GCA_965653215.1 uncultured Sphingomonas sp.
GGCGGATGCGGTTCTGTTCGCGACCGGCCGGCGCCCAAACATTGCGGGGCTCGGCTGCGAGGAGGCCGGGGTCGAGATCAGCGAGAGTGGCGCAGTGAAGGTCGACGCGGACAATCAAACCTCGGTGCCCACGATTTACGCGGTCGGCGACGTGACCGACCGGGTTCAACTCACTCCGGTAGCCATCCGGGAGGGGCAGGCGTTCGCCGACACCGTCTTCGGCAACAAGCCGACCAGAGTGGACTATGACTGCATCCCCTCGGCCGTGTTCAGCCATCCGCCGCTAGCCGCAGTGGGCATGACGGAAAGCCAGGCGCGAGACCGGCTCGGAATGGTCAAGACTTTCACATCCGACTTCCGGGCGATGAAGAATGTCCTCGCCGGACGCAACGAGCGGTCCCTGTACAAGCTGGTGGTGGATGGCGCGACCGACGAGGTCGTCGGGATCCACATGATCGGACCGGATGCGCCCGAAATCCTTCAGGCGGCTGCGATCGCGGTCAAGGCGCGGCTCAAGAAGGCAGACTTCGACCAGACCGTGGCGCTGCACCCGTCCATGGCTGAAGAGCTGGTGCTGATGCGCTGAGGTCAGGTTAGTCTTCGCCCGGTGCACCGTATCGCGACTGGATGAACCGACCCTGGGTTTCGAGCGCTCGAAGATCATCCCGCGCCAGCCGGTCGCTGATTTCCTCCAGCGCCTCTCGTCCGGCGCGAAGCCCTTCAACCAGCCGCTGGTCCACGCTGAGGCCCTCACCGTCGCGCTCCCCGCGATAGGCGGCCGGGACGTTGCAATAGCGGTCAATCAGCCCCGGCAGATGGGTGGCGAGGAGCCGCCGCGCGTCCTGCGCCGACGGATCGAGCTCGTCGACCCGTTCGAGCACTCGGGAGAGGTGGGGAAGGCGAGCGCTGAGCGCGTCGATCTGTGACTGGGCGGGGCTCGGCAGGGCAGGTCGGGTGCGGTACAGCAGCCCGTCGAAACGCTGCACCAACTCGGCATTGGGTAGATGGGCGGGGATGGCCGCGGTGTCGGCTGGCTCGGCCGGCCACACGGCGAGCAGGGCGGTGACTCCGATCGCCAGCCCGACCGCAGCGAAGAACCCGAACATGCCAATCGGAATGAACAATCCGACGCCGATTGCGGCGAGGCTGATCAGTCCGATCGCGATGCCGATCCGCGCCAGCCGGCGCTTCAGGGCGCGCCGCCGGCGCGCGCGCTCGCGCCGGGCGAGCTTGCGCGCCTCGCCGCTGCTGTTCTCGCCGATTAGCCGCGCAATCCTGTCAATTAGTGCGAAGGTGCGTTCGATGCCGCTGCGGAGCTGCTCGTCGGTCATCGGCTGTCGATCGGCGCGAGCGGCGAAGCCTCCGCCTCAAGCTTGCGCTCGCCGGCGCCCTCGGCGCGGGCAATATAGCCCCGCGACTTCTCGACCTCCTTGTCGAGGGTGTCGACGGTCTGCTTCATATTGTGGAGAGCTTCGACCTTGAAGCGGTCGATCTGGTCCATGGTCTCGTAGATGTTCTGAAAGGCGCGCTGCAGCGTTTCCATCGGAACCGTGGAGCTTACTGCCTGCGCATGGATGGCGCCGGTCTGCGTCCTGAGCATCTCCCCGGTGGAATCGATCATGCCCGCCGTCGTGGTGTTGAGCGCTGTCACCTGTTCCAGCACCAGCCGCTGGTTGGTCATGGCCTGGGCAACGGTCACCGCGGTGCGAAGCGCGGCGACGGTCGTGGTCGATGCGCGGTCCACCCCCTTCACCAGCTCGACATTGTTCTTCTTGACCAAATCGAGGGCGAGATAACCCTGCACCGTCACCGCCATCTGGGTCAGGAGGTCGGTGGTGCGCTGGCGAGTGTAGAACAGGGCCGTTTCACGGATCGCCTTGGCCTTGGCGGGGTCCACTGCATCCAGTTCGGTGGCCTTGATATCGAGCTTTGCGTCGAGCGCCTTTGAAATGTGGATCATCTGCTCGAGGCGGTGCATCGTCTTCCATAGCCCCGCGCGTTCGGTTTCGATCGCCGCATTGTCCATCAGCAGCTCATCCTTGCCTGAGGCCAGGCGCGAGAGGATCGCCGAAATGTGGGTCTGCGAGCTTTGATACTGCCGGAAGTAATTCTTCATCCGGTTCCCGAACGGGATGATCCCGAACAGCTTGCGGGCGGGGCTCAACTTGCCATGGCGGGCGGGGTCCAGTTCCTCGACGGTTCGGCGAAGGTCCGTCAGATCGGTGCCGATGCCGGTGTCGGCGTCAATGGCTTTCACCGGACGGTCGAGGAAGCGGTTCGACGCGCCCGCCGCCTCCGCGATCTCCTTGCGGCCCATCGTGGTCAGCTGATCCACTTTCCTGCCGAATTCGGGGCTGTTCGTGTCGAGCGCCGCCAGCTCGGTCACGAATTGCTCAGCGCGCGTATCGAGCTGGCTCTGCTCTTCATCCTTGAGTGGGACGAGACCTGCCGCTTGAGCAGGAGCAACTGCTTCGAGCGCCGCTGGGGCGTCCAGCTTCAGTTTGGTCTCAGTCATATCCATCCCTCCTGAACGCGGTCACTGCTGCAGCGGGCGGTATATCGTGCCGGTGCAGTGTATAGTAGGTGTGAGACCGGACTGTTCAAGCGGACGACCCTGGACAAGTCCTACTTCCCGTTAACCACTCACGTGAAGCAGTCGGTAACGCTGCGGGCTCTATCCCGGTCGCAGATGCGTGTTGCCGGGCCTCCGGCGCAGCGGGAGAAATGAGCGATGATCAGCCTTGTGCGACGCCTGGTTCGCGATCGGCGCGGCAACACTTTGGTGATTGTCGCTGCGACCTTACCCTTGCTGGTCGGCTCTGCCGGGCTTGCAACCGACACAATTCAGTGGGCCTTGTGGAAGCGGCAGCTCCAGCGAGCGGCGGACTCTGCCGCGATCGCCGGCGTCTACGATCGAATCCAGACCGGCAGCACGAGCACCGTGTCCACCGCCGTGGACCGGGACCTTGCGATCAATCAGCACACCGGAATGTCGCTGGCCTCCAGCTACCCGCAGATCAGCTTCCCGGGAGACTCCGGCACTATGACCACGCAGGTCAAGGTGGTGCTTGCGGTTCAACGCAAGCTTTCGTTCAGCGGCATGTTCATGAGCAATCCGCCGTTGATCAAGACCGAGGCGACCGCTGCCAGCGTTCCCGGCTCGGACGATTATTGCGTCATCAGCCTCGAGAACACCAATGCCATGGGCATTCAGGGTTCGGGCAGTGGCACGGTCGAAATGGACTGCGGCCTGATTACCAACTCAACCTCGTCGAACTCGGCTGCTGCTCAGGGTAGCTCGATCATCAAGGCCACCGTGATTGCATCGGCCGGCGGGATTGCCCATTCGAACAATTGGCAGGTCGACAAGTACGACCCGTTCGTTCCGCAGATCGAGGACCCTTACAAGGACGTCACCCCGAACCCGTCGGACATGAAGTGCGCGGTGTCGACGAGCGTCAGCAAAAAGGGCGAAGTCACCACCACTCCGCTGGCACTGACCGAGGATACGGACCTGTCCACCGCGGTCGACGCCAACGGCGACCCCGCTAACTGCTTTGAGTCTCTCTCGGTAGGATCGGGCAAGACGCTGACCCTTCCAGCCGGGACCTACTACATCAATGGCGGCGGAGCGAACATCCAGGGAACGCTGAATGCCACCAATGGCACGACGATCGTGCTTACCAACAAGAGCACGTCGACGTCAGCGACCATTGGCACGTTCGACATGAACGCGCAGGGGAGCCTGAACATCACCGCTCCGACGAGCGGGGAATATAAGGGGATCGCGATCTATCAGGATCGGCGCGCGACGGACTCCGGTGGTTCGGCCAACAACATGCCGGCCAGCGCCCCAAACAAGATCAATGGCGGCTCAAGCGGCGGCGTAACCGGCGTGCTGTATTTTCCGAGCCAGCAGGTGACCTTCAACGGCGGCTCTGGAACGACCGCGAAATGCACCCAGTTCGTCACTCGCCGAATCCAGTTCAGCGGTAACAATACGACCAAGATCAAAAAGGATTGCAGTGGCGCCGGGATCGATCCGGTTCAGGCCGGCCGCCGTGTGAGGTTGGTCGGATGATCCGGCTCATCAACTCCATCCGGCGCGACGAGCGCGGCGCGGCAATTATTGAATTGGCGATGGCCGCTCCGGTGCTTGCGCTGATGACGATCGGCATCGTCGACATGTCCAACGCGTTCGGGCGCAAGCTGGCGCTCGAGCAGGCGGCTCAGCGGGCGATCGAAAAGGTTATGCAGACGACCGAGGATGACACGGTCGAATCGGTCATCGTCTCCGAGGCTGCGACGCAGGGAAATGTTCCGACCGACAATGTGGAGGTCGAGTATATTCTCGAATGCGACGGCTCGAAGCAGTCCGACCCGGAGGGCAATTGCCCCTCGGGGCAGCGAGAAGCGCGTTACCTGACCGTTGAGGTGACCGATACATACACCCCGATGTTCCCGGTGCACTTCGCTGGCATCAAGAGCGACGGGAAATATCACATTTCCGCTACTGCCGGGATGAGGACCCAATGACGCTCTTGCACCGCCTGAGCCGCGAGGAGGAGGGCGCCTCGACCATCGAGATGGCTTTTGCACTACCGACGATGATCGTCATGATCTGGTGTGTGCTTCAGCTTGGAATCATGTTTCAGGCCATGTCCGGCATCCAGCACGCACTGGGCGAGGGAGCGCGTTATGCGACTATCTTCCCCACGCCCTCCACGACGGCAATCAAGGACAAGATGTCGGCGCAGGTGTTCGGAACCAGCCCGGGAACCTTCAACATCCCGACCCCGACCACCGGTTCCTCCCCGCTCCAGGGAC
>CBFGZJ010000152.1:0-4816 GCA_965653215.1 uncultured Sphingomonas sp.
TCGGCGACAATAATCCGCTGAAGATCCCGGGTCGCGGCGATTTCACCGGGATCAAGACCTCCGTGTTCCTGGAGGTGGAGGGCGCCGGCGACTATCTGCCGAGCTACTCCGGCAACCTCGACATCATGACCGCAGCAGCCAAGGCGACCGGCGAGTTGCTCGCCGAGAAAATCCTCGCGCGCAAGGCTGTGGCCGCCTGATCAATCTGGGGAACTCCGATGCCGTTCGACGTTAATTCCGACAAGCTCTACATCCAGGACGTTACCCTGCGCGACGGGATGCATGCGATCCGTCACATGTACGGGATCGACCATGTTGCCGCGATCGCCAAAGCGCTCGACGCCGCGGGCGTGGACGCGATCGAAGTCGCTCACGGGGATGGTTTGTCAGGCGCGAGCTTCAACTATGGCTTCGGGGCGCACACCGATTGGGAATGGCTGGAAGCCGTCGCGGCAGTGCTCGAGCGGTCGGTGCTCACCACCCTCATCCTTCCCGGCGTTGGCACGGTCGAGGAGCTGAAGCGGGCCTATGATCTTGGCGTCCGCTCGGTGCGCGTCGCCACCCATTGCACCGAAGCAGACGTCTCCAAGCAGCATATCGGCATTGCCCGCGACCTTGGGATGGACGTGTCCGGCTTCCTGATGATGAGCCACATGATCGGCGCCGATGAACTCGCCCAGCAAGCGTTGCTGATGGAAAGTTATGGCGCTCAGTGCGTCTATGTCACGGACAGCGGTGGGGCGCTGGATATGGACGGCGTCCGCGATCGGCTGCGCTCTTATGACCGGGTGCTCAAGCCGGAAACAGAACGCGGCATTCACGCTCACCACAATCTGTCGCTCGGTGTCGCGAATTCAATGGTTGCGGCTCAGGAAGGTGCCGTTCGGATTGATGCCAGCTTGGCGGGGATGGGTGCCGGTGCCGGCAATGCCCCGCTCGAAGTCTTCATCGCTGCCGCCGACCGGAAGGGCTGGAATCATGGCTGCGACGTCATGGCCCTGATGGACGCCGCGGAGGACCTCGTTCGGCCGCTTCAGGACCGGCCCGTGCGGGTCGACCGTGAGACGCTGAGTCTTGGGTACGCGGGCGTTTATTCTTCCTTCCTTCGCCATGCCGAGAAAGCTGCGAAGGATTACGGCCTCGACACGCGGGCGATCCTGGTTGAGCTTGGCCGCCGCAAGATGGTCGGCGGACAGGAAGATATGATTGTCGATGTCGCACTCGACATGCTGAAGGCGCGCGAAGCGGCCTGACGTCCATTCAATAAACAATCCAAAGGAGCCCGAGGATGGCCTTTCCGGCTGGAACGATGTTCAGCTTTACCAAGCTGCTTGTGAACGATCTCGAAAAGACCGCTGCTTTCTACAAAACCGTGGCCGGCGTGACCGAGCAGCATCGTGTGGAATCCCGCATTGGCGGCCGGGCCATCAGCGAAATCATCTTCGACCCTCCCTATCAGGGCGCGGCTTCGTTTGTCCTGTTGAAGTTCCTGGATGCTCCGAAGCCCACCAACGATGAGGTGATTCTTGGCTTCATTACCGACGATGTGGATGGGTTCGTGGAGCGCGCCGGGGCAAACGGCGGCACCATTGTCGAGACGCCGGTCGACCAGCCGCAGCATGGGGTACGGGTCGGCTTTGTGACCGACGTTGAAGGCCATCTGATCGAAGTCGTACAGTTGCTGGAATCGCAGCAGGCCGCCTGACGAAGCTCAGCTGGCCGTCAAGCTATCGTTCTGGAACTGAGCTTCGATGAACTCGGAGCTCAGTCCGATCCCGCGTCCGCAAAACAAGATCGCTTCCTTGAGCAGCTGCTCATCATCCCCGGCGTAGATGGTCGCTGGCCGGCCTGACAAGCGGCTCCCCAGCATCATCGACATCATATGTTCCATGAAGGCGCACACGTTGGATGGGCTGATCGGAGGGCCCGTGAGGTCGCCAGTGCGCCGAGCCTCTTTCAAAGCCGCCTCAAGGTCACGGATGACGAGGCGGTGGGCACGGCGGTAGACCAGCCGCGCGTAATCGCCGTCACCCGCGAGGCTGGCCAGGATAATCCGCATCCCGACAGCGTTCGGCGCGGCCGGACCGAGCAGAGCTATCCGGAACACGCGGTACATCATGCTCACCAAGCCGGCCGAACTTGCTTCGACCGATCCAAAGCTCGCGAATGTCGCGTTCTGCGTGGAGATCAGGTTACGCAGCACTGCGCGGTACAGCGCGACCTTGGACGGAAAGTGGCGGTAGACAAGCGCCTCTGAAACATTGGCAGCCGCAGCAATCTGCTGGGTCTTGGCTCCGTCGAAACCATGTTCGGCGAACACGGCGGTAGCGGCCTCCAGAATGGACGAGCGCCGGTCTTGTCCGGAGAGACGTTGAGAGGCCATCCGCGCAGGATTAGGGCAGCGCCGATCAATGGCAAGGCCGGAACGGCGCAACGGGTGCTAGGAGGCCACTCCCAAGCGCTGTAACAGACAGAAGAAGGCCATCACGATCGGCAACAGAACGATCGTCCAGATCAATTTCGTGCACAGTCGGGCGACCCGCGGGTCATCTTCAAACGAGCGTTGCGAACCCGGGTTCTGAGCAAGCACAGCCTGCTGATCATAACCCTTTCGATCAACGTCCCCTGCGGGCCGCACAGTCGACAAAGGCACTCTCCAATTTTTTTCTTCTTTTGTCGCGCATGATTATCACACATCCGCTTGTAAAGAAAAGTTCCGGCGGGAATGCGGTGCCGTTCGATGGGAAGTGCTGCATTTGCGATCACCGGATAACTCAGCCACGACGCAATCGCACGCGATTAGAGGCTGTCGATTGCTTCCCCGATCGCCCGGTAAACCGCCCCGAGGTCCTCGTCCGAGATGCAATAAGGCGGCAAAACGTAGATCGTATTGCCTAGGGGGCGCAGGAGGACGTTCCGGCTGGCAAAAAATGCCCGCAGTTCAAGGCCGAGTGTCGCCAAATAAGACGCGCCCGATTCTTTCAATTCCATCGCCGTAATCGTGCCGATCTGCCGGGCATTGTGAATTCGGGAAAGGCCCGCGAGCTGCTGGGCCTGGCGCTGGCCTAGATCGGCAATCCGCTCGAGCACCGGCTCCTCCCGCCAGATTTCAAGATTGGCGAGGGCAGCGGCGCAGGCAATGGGATTGGCCGTGTAGCTGGACGAGTGGAACAGCTGCTTCTGAAGGTCTTGCGAACAGTGCGCAGCGAAAATCGCTTCGCTTGCAACCGTAACCGCGAGGGGAAGAGATCTTCCGGTAATCCCCTTCGAGAGGCACAACAGGTCCGGAGCGATCCCGGCGTGGTCACACGCAAGCAGGGTTCCAGTGCGCCCCCAGCCAGTCATCACCTCATCAGCGATGAACAACACCCCGTGCCGGGCGCAAACGGCGTGCAATTCCGCGAGGATTTTCGGTGAGTAGATCTTCATCCCGCCAGCGCCAAGGACCAGCGGCTCGATCAGCAACGCTGCAGGCTTGTCTTCTGCCTCGCACAGCCGTTCCAGTTCATCGATCGTCGCTTGCGCATTGTCGGCACCGGGAAAGGGGAGCGGCATGGAATCAAACAACAGCGGTTCATAGGCCTGGTTGAATACGCCGCGCGCGCCGACCGACATGCCGCCGATCGTGTCGCCGTGGTAGCTTCCTTCCATGACGATGATGCGGTGCCGCGGTTCGTCGCGGTTCCGCCAGAAGCCGAGCGCCATTTTGAGCGCCACTTCGACCGACGTCGATCCGCTGTCGGAAAAGAACACGTGGCTGAGCGGCCGTGGCATCAACTCCAGCAGCTCGCGCGTGAGCCGCTCGGCCGGTTCATGAGTCCAGCCGGCGAAGATCACCTGATCGAGCTTTGTTGCCTGCGCAGTGATCGCGGCCACAATCCGCGGGTGGCAGTGACCATGGGTGGTCACCCACCATGACGAGATGGCATCAATGATTCGCCGCCCGTCCGCCGTGAACAGTCCCGCACCCTCGGCATGCGTGACGAGCGGGATCGGCTCGTTGAGCCCATGCTGAGTGAACGGGTGCCAGACCGGCGAGTTCATTGAAAATTCTCCAGCCGGAAACCGGCATCAAACGCTCGGGCGAGCTGATGCTCGTCGAGCTGCGGTTGAAGCGCGAGCCGTCCGAGCCGCCGCACCCGGCCGATCTCGCTGATGATGGCCTCGCTGTCCTCGACCGGATTGCCGACGAACGCGACGCCGAGAACCGGCACATTCCGCGCCCGCAGCGCCTCGATCGAGAGCAAACTGTGGTTGATGGTACCCAGCGCGGTGCGGGCGACCAGCACTACCGGCAAGCCCCATACCGCGAACAGGTCCGCCATCAGCAGGTCACGGCGCAGCGGCACGAGAACACCCCCTGCCCCCTCGATGACCAGCGGGTTCGCATCGGGAACTGTCAGGCGTTCGAGCTCGATCTGCACGCCATCGATCTCGGCCGCGCGGTGGGGCGAGCAGGGCGTCTTCAGCCGATAGCATTCCGGCAGCAAGCGGTCAGGAGGCAGACCACCCAGGCTTCGTACCGTCTCGGAATCCGTCGAGTCCTGCAGTCCTGCCTGGACCGGCTTCCAATAATGTGCCCCCAACGCTCCCGCCAAAGCGGCCGAGAACACGGTTTTGCCGACTCCGGTGTCGGTGCCGGTCACCACCAGCTTCATTGCACCGACTCTCGCAGTGCCGCCGCCAGCGCTCCTACCGCCTGCTCGTCGACATTGAGCGTGATCGAGATGCGCAGGCGCGCCGTTCCGATCGGAACGGTTGGCGGGCGAATGGCGCGAATATCGAAGCCTCGGTGCTGGAGCTGCTCCGCCAGGAT
>CBFGZJ010000153.1:0-4770 GCA_965653215.1 uncultured Sphingomonas sp.
AATCCAATCCGATCGTCCAGGTGGGCGCCTTGAACTTCAGCTTGGCCTCGGTCGCAAAACTGCGACTGACCACAGCCTCGGTATTATCCCAGGTGTAGCGATAACCAGCCGTCAGCCGAAGATTCTCGGCCCAAGGGCTCAGCACCCCAAGGTCGAGCGTGCCCTGCGCGTACAGTGCCTTGGACGTGCTGGTTACGATTTCGTCCGCGGCGATGGAAGGATCACAAAGGCCAGTGAACAGCGCCGGACAATAGGAAAGTTCAGCCGATTCCCCGTCACCTATGGTTTTATCCTTGAAGTAGAACGCACCGACCGTGAACTGGAGGCGTTTGTCGAGCATATTGCCCTGAAGCTGGAGCTCCTCGGTGAACTGACGATGCCCCGACGGCTCGTCGACCCTCGCGCCATTCAAATAGACCGGGCTCAGGATTGGAAGGTCAAAGTCATCTCCCTCAACCGGGAAATTCGGGACTTCGGCGTTCGAGCTCTGCTCGTACTGCTGCAGCGGCGTCCCATCCTGGTCGTAGGCGGAGTTCACCTTTTGCCGCTGGAGGCTGATGATGTTGCGCAGGGTCAGTTCATCGGTGAGTTCGAACGAACTGGTGTTGATGCCACCCCAGGTTGCGATCTTGCTGTAGGTGTCCAGAGAGAGACGGGTCCGGCGAGGGCCGATGTCGTCGGCAATCTCCGATTGCTCACGATACACATCACACGACATCGAAGTGCCGAATGGGTCGGGAATCACGTCGCCCGGATCAAGACAGAAAGGCGTCGGGGCGCCGAAGTTGATGGATTTCAGGCCTTCGATATTGAAGCCCTTATGAATGAAGCCGGCACCATTGTTCGATGACTTGGAGCCGAACAGCATCAGATAATTGTCAAACCGGTCGGTCGGCTTGAAAGTGATTCCGACCCGTCCGGAATACCAGTTCACATCATCGCGCCACTTGTTCCACACGATGTCCTTCGTATAACCGCGCCGCGACTGATGAGCGCCCACGACCCGGACCAGCAGCTTGTCGCTGACGATCGGGATGTTGATCGCGCCTTCCATCGTCAGCAGGTCGAGGTTGCCAACCCCGCCCTCAACATAGCCTTCGAAATTGTTAGTCGGCTTGCGCGGAACATACAGCACCGCGCCACCGGTCGTGTTGCGGCCGAACAGCGTGCCCTGCGGTCCGGACAGCACCTGAACATTCTCAAGATCGACCAGAAGACCCGGTCCGCCCTGCAGGCCTAGGCCGATGCTGGAAATCAGCGGAACTTCATTCAGGTAGATCTGAACCGCTGGCGAGGACTGATACCCCGTCGCCTGGCCGCGAATGGTGAAGCTTTGCGCCTCGCGCGAAGACGTCCCCTGATTGCCGACGACGAGGGACGGGACCGTTCCGTACAGGTCCTGCGGTTCGTTGACGTCGAGCTGGTCGAGCCGCTCTGATGAGAACGCACTGATGACGATCGGCACGTCCTGCGCCCGCTCCTCGCGGCGCTGGGCAGTGACGATGATGTCGGCCTCACCGCCAGCATCAGCCGCACTCGCCTGCGGCGTCGCAGCGGCATCCGTGCCGGCGGCGGGCGGCACAACATCAGCGCCTTCCTGCCCTTGTGCCGCCATCGCCGGCCCGGCGAGCACGGCGATCGCCACACCGCCAAGCAACATCGCTTTTGAGAACTTCTTTTTTTGCACCCTCGCTCCCCCTTGATTCCTATACAAATGTATCTGCTACACCGTACAAGTGTACCACTTTGAAAACGGTGTCAATTGCTTCACACGGATGTTGATCTTGAAACATTTGTCCATGATAGAATGGACAATCGTTCCAGTCGACGAAATCTCACTTCCAAAAGGTGGAGCACCGTGCGCAGCGCTGGTGGTTGATCAACTTTGAACTGGCCTAGGGTTGGGGCTGCGGGCGTGGCTTGGGACTTCATCAAGAGGATCATCAGCACGGACGCTGATAGGGACCCCGCCATTTTGGCTCAGGATAGTCGGTCACAACCGCTACTTCGCGGGTTCGGCAAGGCCGCGCCTCGGCCGGCTAGTACCACTCCTCCGAGATGGCCGAATACGATGCGATAGATCGGGTTGGCTAAGATGGCCGAGGACTGGCGATGGCAAGCCAACTCGGCCGTTCATGCGGAGATCGGCGCGACATTCAGTGACATTGCAGTCAGACCCATCATCCGCACAATGAATGTCCGCTTTCCACCGATAACGGACATTCGCTGTCGCCGAGCCGCCAAGCTGATGTTGCCATTCCGTTCCCGGTAACGCATCCCCGGATCGTGACCCGATCGTCGATTCCCGCGCTGCACGCCACCCATGCCGGAATCTGGATCGCGGATCGCGATGGCGTTCGCGAGGCGGGCCGGGGCGAGGCGATTGCCCGCGCGGCGGAATCTCCGCACATCCTGCTCAATGCGCCGGTGGTCGGCCAGCGCCTCGGCTATCCGGAGCTGTCGGGGCTCGACCTGCTCGAGCTGTTCGCCTTCGTTCATCCGGCGCGCTTCGCGGTGCCGACCGTGGCCGGTCTGGCGCGCGCGGCCGGGTTGGAGCCACCGCCGGAAGATCGATCCGCCGCGCAGGCGCTGCTGGCGATTGCCGAGCGGCTGCTCGAGCGGCTGGGTGACGGCGACTGGCCGGAGCGGGAAGGGGCGTGGACCAGCAACGCCAGCTTGATTCGGCAAGGCTGGGGATGGGCGCCGCTGGTTGGCGCTCGGCTCGAGCGGCCGCCGCAGGCGGAGCGGATGCTGTTTTCGCGCCTGCCGCAATGGGATGAGCAGGGCGAGCGAACGCCGGCCCGCGCGATCAGCCTTGCTCCGGCGGATGCGATCGGCCGGCTCACGGAGTTGACGGGCGAGGGCGCCGAAGCACGCCAGGGGCAGCAGGACATGGCGGCGGCAACCGCCTCGGTGTTCGCCCCGCGCGTGGAGGCGGGCCGGCCCAACCTGCTGCTGGCTGAAGCGGGCACCGGCATCGGCAAGACGCTCGCTTATCTCGCGCCGGCTTCGCTGTGGGCCGACCGGGCGGGCGGCACCGTGTGGGTGTCGACCTATACCAAGGCGCTGCAGCGGCAGCTCGACTCCGAAGGGGCGCGGTTGTTTCGCGATCCGGCAGAGCGCAGGCGACGCATCGTCGTTCGCAAGGGGCGTGAGAATTACCTGTGCCTCCTCAACCTTGAGGATGCGCTGCAGGGCGGCTTTTCCGGACGAGCCGCGATCATGGCGCAACGCGTTGGCCGGTGGGCGGCCTATTCGAAGGATGGCGACATGGTCGGCGGCGATCTGCCTGGGTGGCTGCCAAGCCTGTTCCGGCGGGCGGCGACGACCTCGCTGACGGACCGGCGTGGCGAGTGCGTCTATGCCGGCTGTCCGCATTACCGCCGCTGCTTCATCGAACGGGCCGAGCGAGCAAGCCGGGAGGCGGACCTCGTGATCGCCAACCATGCATTGGTGATGATCAATGCGGCGCGGGCGCGCGACCGCGAACCGCCTACGCGAATCCTGTTCGACGAAGGCCATCATCTGTTCGACGCCGCGGACTCGACCTTCGCAGTGAGCCTGTCGGGGCAGGAGACGATCGAGCTGAGGCGCTGGATTGTTGGTCCGGAGGGCCGATCGCGTGGACGGCGACGGGGCCTTGCGGCGCGGTTAATGGACATCGCTTCGTATGATGATCAGGGCGGGGCTGCGCTGACTGCGGCGGTTGAGGCGGCCGGTGCCTTGCCATCCGATGGCTGGCTTGCACGGATCGGGGAGGGTGCGCCGTTCGGCCCACTCGAAAGCCTGCTCCATGAGGTACGCGGCCTCGTCTACGCGCGGGCCGAGGCGCAGGACAGCGGCTATGGGCTGGAGACGGAACTGGCAGAGCCGGATGGCGGGCTGGTTGCGGCGGCGGCGCGCGCGTCCGAAGCACTGGAGGCGTTGCAGCGGCCGCTCGCGGCGCTCGGGCGGCGGCTAGAGGCCGTGCTGGAAGAAGCCCCGGACTGGCTGGATGCTGCGGCTCGGGCGCGGGTCGAAGGCGCGATCGGCGGTCTCAACTGGCGCGGTGGCCTGATCGGCGCATGGATTGCGCTGCTGGCGCGGATTGGCGGAACGGCCGATCCGGATTTCGTCGACTGGCTGGCGATCGAGCGCATCGACGGGCGCGAATATGACGTCGCGATCCATCGCCGCTGGCTTGATCCGACGCGACCGCTGGCGCGGGTGGTGATGGAGCCGGCGCATGGCGTGTTGGTGACCTCGGCGACGCTGCGGGCGGGCGGCGATTGGACCCATGCCCGCCAACGCACGGGGGCAGCGCATCTCCCCGAGCCGGTGCAACAGTTCGAAGCGGCGAGCCCATTCGACTATGAATCCTGCGCGGAGGTGCTGATCGTCACCGACCTCAAGCGCGGTGACCTGCCATCCCTCGCTGGAGCTTATGCGCGGCTGATCGAAGCGGCGGGCGGCGGGACGCTTGGCTTGTTTACCGCGATTCAGCGTCTCAAAGCGGTGCAGTCGCGGATCGCTGATCGGCTCGCCCGAGCCGGGCTACCGCTGTACGCGCAGCATGTCGATCCGATCGACACCGGCACTATGGTCGACATCTTTCGGGATGATCCCCGGGCGTCGCTGCTGGGCACTGACGCCCTTCGCGATGGCGTCGACGTACCGGGGGATTCGCTGCGGCTGGTGGTGATGGAGCGGGTGCCGTGGCCGCGCCCAACGGTGCTGCATGCGGCGCGCCGCCTGGTCGGTGGCGGAAGCGCCTATGACGATCGCGTGGTG
>CBFGZJ010000154.1:0-4751 GCA_965653215.1 uncultured Sphingomonas sp.
TCGAGTTCAATCGGCGGCCCGCAATTCCCGATCTGGACCAGCTCCCACGGATATTGCGGCTCCATCAGGATCTCGCCGCCGTCCCAATGGTCGAGGCGGTCAGACGTGCACAGGAACAGGTTTTGCCCATCCTGGCGGCCGATCGCGAGATGCGTGCCGCCGATCTTGCGCGGGAACAGCGCCAAGCCTTTATTGCGGCTGGCCGAGCCGGTCATCGGCACCAGATCAATGCTGCGGAAATCCCGTGTTCGAAGCAGCTCGGACTGGATCTCGCGTCCGGAAAACGCGGTGTAGGTGCCGATATATTCGCGGCTTCCGTCATCATGCGTGAACATGGTCAGGCGGAGATCCTCGAGGCCATTTCGCTGCGCCTGGGTGATGGGAAACAGCACGGTGCCTGACAAGGTGCTGTCAGGATTGCGGAACAGCCTGACCGGTCCGATGAGGCAGCGGTCCTCGTCCGCGTCGGGCGCGTCCGCGGCGGTTGCGAACGGCGGTTCGGGGGCAAGGATCAGTTCGCCCTTGGTGGTGATCAGCCCCTCGCGGAAAGCAACCGAGCTGATATGCCCTTCGCCCACGGCCCGCAGTGATACGAGAATCCGCATGGCCGACTTGTCGAGACCGCTCTGGTCTGGGTGAGGGACCACGCTGGGGTTGGTGAGCGCCGCGGCAGCATAGCTATACTCATGGCAGAAATAGGCGCCGATCAGCTGACGCCGCTCATCGTCGATGTCGGGCAGCTCTACATTGACCTGAGCCATGATCTGGTCGAACCGGCGCATGAACACGCGCTGGGTCTGCCAATGGCGCGCTTCGAAATCCCGGAGAACGATACCGAGTTGCTCTCGCATCTCGGCCTCATCCATGTTCATGACCGCGCGGATCAGTCGCTCGGCGCGTCCTGGTCGCCCGGCATCCGGCATGGTGCTCAGGTGGAACGGACGGACGACAACTCGCGTGGGGTCGGCGGTCAGCCGAAGAGGGTGATCAACTGTCTTGAGCATGCCTTCCCGATCCCGGACGGCCGCTTCCTTCAGACTCAAGCGGCGTCGAGAGCTTCTTTAACGGGCCTGTGATGCAAGGAAAGCCCGGAGATGGTCACGCTGGCCAGTTGCAGCGCGAGGATCGACTCCGCTCCCTGATTACGGTTCACTCCGGTCGGCATCAGGCCGTCGAAGCAGCCGCCATCTTCCCTTGTTGCAAGGGGAATGCCGCTGTCGTTGTCGCCGAAGAACCAGCCGTAGGCACTCAGCGCCGAGTTCATCCACCGTTCGTCGCCAGTGGCGCGGTACGCCGCCACGCAGGCGTCCACCGTCGCATGAACGTCGACCGGCTGCTGATCGAAGGGCAGGGGAGAACTGTAGCTTCGCCCGAAGCTGTCGTTGCCGACGGGTCGGAACACGCCCTTTGAGCTGGTCTGCATGCCCATCAGCCAATCGAGCGTCGCAACTCCGCGGTCGAGCATTTCGGCCCGTTCGAGCAGCATTCCGCACCGGATCAGCGCTTCCGGCAGCCGCGCATTGTCGTAGGACAGGGTCGGCTCGAACCAGTGCCAGTTTTCGCGCGCGTGCTGCTCGAGCGATCGCGTGAGATGATCACCAACCCGTTCGAGCAGAGCCAGCGCCTGCGGGCGGCACGCCTTGATCTCGTGGATTTCGCTCGCGCCCAGTGCGGCGAATGCAAGCGCGCGGTCCCATTGGAAGCCATCGGCGATGGAAGCCGAACGGCCATAGAGCTCCAGCGCCCAATCGCGCAGCGCACGGGTTGGCGCTTGCGCCGCTGCGCATCCCAAGGCCCAGAGCGCACGGCCGTTGCTGTCCTCGGAGCCCTCGTCTTCGAGCCAGCGGCGATCATAGGACATGAAGTTGCGGAACCGGCCAGCGTCTTCGTTCCACGCGTCTTGCATGAATGCTGCGTATGTCGTCGCGAGCTGCACCAGTTGCGGATCAAATCCATCGGCACCGAGCTGGCATGTCAGGATCAGAGCGCGCGCATTATCATCGATGCAGTAGCCGTGTGCCCGGTTCGGAACGGAATAGATCGCGTGCTGGATCATTCCCGTTGAGTCGGTCATCCGCACGACGGCATCGCGCTTCAGCATGGAAGCCGATGCGGAGCGATCGGTGCGCTTCATTCCTTGCCATGAACCCGTGGCAATCGACTGCAGCGCCGACACAGACCGTTCAGCTGCCCGCGGCCACAGCATGGCGCGGCCACGCTCATAGGCGCGGGCGGCGATGGTCAGACGCTGGGAGTCATTGCTGAGCAGACCGCCTACCGCTTTGGCCAGCGCGGCCGAATCGCGTGGCGGAACCAGCACGCCATGATCGTCCGAGAGAATCTCGGTTGCATGAACGTAAGGGGTGGCGACGACCGGTTTGCCAATGGCGACCGCGTAGGCAAGAGTTCCAGACGTGACTTGCCGCAGGTTGAGATAGGGGGTGACGTAGACATCCGCGGCCTGCAGCCAATCGAGCAATTCCTCCTCTTCAAGGAACGCGTCGATGAAGCGGACATGGTCGCCGACACCGAGGTCCTGGGCGAGATTGAGCAGCGCTTCGCGATGGGCCTCACCCTCGATGCGGACCAGGTTGGGATGGGTGCTGCCAAGGACGATGTAGCAGGCGTCGGGTTGCTCGGCGACGATGGCAGGCATCGCCTCGATCATGTGACGAATGCCCTTATCGGGAGCAAGCAAGCCAAAGGTCATGATGACCTTGCGGCCGGCCAGGCCGAAGCTGGCCTTGACCTCCGAAGTTGGGAGGAACGGCCGGTCCGGCACCCCGTGCGGATTCACGGTGATCCGGGTCGGTTCCACTCCGAAGCTACGGACCAGGATTTCACGTCCACGTTCGGCCATGACCTCGAACCGGGAACAGCGGGCGATCAGGCGTTCCAGTACAAGGCGCTCAGCGTCGGACGGCTGCTCAGTGACGGTATGAAGGGTGGCGAGGACTGGCAGCGTCGAACGTTCAAGCAAGGCCAGGATATGACTACCTGCTTCGCCGCCGAAGATTCCAAATTCGTGCTGGAGCCAGATGGCCTCGGCCCCACTGGACTCAATGAGGCCGGCCGCTTCGCGGTAAGAAGCCGGATCTTCGGCATCAATCAGATGGACTTCGGAAGGGTAGGCGACCCCGGTGTGGTCATCCATCGCATAATGGTCGACTCGAAGATCAGGAAAGCGGGCGCGAAGGGCATCCGCGACATGGCTGGTGAATGATGCCAGACCGCAGCGGCGGGGCAGGGCGTTGCCGATCAGAGCGACGTGACGGAGTTCGGAGGGGCGTTGCTGCGCTGCAGCATTCGCTGACGACAAACGAACTAGTGTATCTACACCCTGCGTCATAACCTATGTTAACCCCTTCAGACCGTTATGCCTTCTTTCCCCTTTCAACGTGCCGACTTGTCGGTCGGTTTCATTGCACCGCACAATCTAAAAGCGGTTCTGAGGATTTCAACGGCGGTTCGGCTGAAGTGCGCGGAGAAAGTGCCGAACCGAAGCCGGCATGAAAAAGGCCCTCCTGCAGCGCAGAAGGGCCTTGTTCTTCGGCACGGGTGTGCGACGACTATTCGTCGTCGTTACCCGTAAGAAATGCCGGGGCGAACTTGGGTTCGGGACCATCGTCCTGACCCTGATTGTTGCCGCCCTCGCGCCGCTGACCACGTTCACCACGATCCCGACGGGGGCCGCGGTCGCCACGATCCCGACGTGGCCCACGGTCACCCCGATCGCCGCGGTCACCGCGGTCTCCGCGATCACTGCGCTCGCCACGCGGTTCACGCGGGGGACGAGTGTCTTCCAGCTCCGCGCCGGTTTCCTGATCGACGACCCGCATCGACAGGCGGACTTTGCCGCGCTGGTCGACCTCAAGCAGCTTGACCTTGACCTCCTGGCCTTCGGACAGAACGTCGCGGACATTCTCGACCCGCTCATTCTTGATCTCCGAGACGTGCACCAGGCCGTCCTTGCCGGGCATGAATGTCACGAACGCACCGAAATCGACGATGTTCGCGACCTTGCCGGTGTAGATCGTTCCGACCTCCGGCTCGGCAACAATGCCGATGATCCAGTTGCGGGCGGCTTCGATCTTCGCGAGGTCAGACGAGGCGATCTTGATGGTGCCATCGTCATCGATGTCGACCTTGGCCCCGGTCTCGGCGACGATCTCGCGGATCACCTTGCCGCCGGTTCCGATGACTTCACGGATCTTGTCCTTGGGAATGGACATGGTTTCGATGCGCGGCGCGTGCGCCGACAGCTCGCCACGGGTCTCGCCCAGGGCCTTCGCCATTTCGCCGAGGATGTGCGCGCGGCCGTCCTTCGCCGTAGCGAGGTCGGTGCGCATGATCTCCTCGGTGATCCCGGCGACCTTGATATCCATCTGCAGTGCCGTGACGCCATTGCTGGTGCCTGCCACCTTGAAGTCCATGTCGCCGAGGTGATCCTCATCGCCGAGGATGTCGCTGATCACCGCGAACTCCTCGCCTTCCAGGATCAGGCCCATCGCGATGCCGGCGACCGGCGCCTTGAGCGGAACGCCCGCATCCATCATCGCCAGGCTGCCTCCGCAGACCGTCGCCATCGACGAGCTGCCGTTGGACTCGGTGATGTCGGACAGCACGCGGATCGTGTAGGGAAACTCTTCCGCGGTCGGGAGCATCGGATTGAGCGCGCGCCAGGCGAGCTTGCCGTGCCCGACTTCGCGGCGGCCCGGAGCGCCGAAGCGGCCCACTTCGCCGACCGAATA
>CBFGZJ010000155.1:0-4737 GCA_965653215.1 uncultured Sphingomonas sp.
ACGGTGCGCATCCCGATTGCTCACCACGACGGCAACTATCAGGCCGATCCGGAAACTCTCGACCGGCTGGAGGGTGAAGGCCGGGTCGCGTTCCGCTATGGCGAGGGTTGCAATGGATCGGCCCGCAGCATCGCCGGGATCCTCAATGAGGGCGGCAATGTCCTTGGGATGATGCCGCATCCCGAGCGTGCCTTTGAGGACGCTCACGGCGGGACCGACGGCCGCCGGCTATTCGAGGGACTCCTTGAAGCGGTCGCCTGAATGATTGCGATTCATCCTGCTTCTCTACTAAATCCCCGTCCACGCGCCCGTAGCTCAGCTGGATAGAGCACGTGCCTTCTAAGCTCGTGGTCGCAGGTTCGAATCCTGCCGGGCGCGCCATGATGCGATTAGATTTCGAGGTTGAAGGATAGAATTCAGAAGGACCGCTCGTAGCTCAACCGGATAGAGTGTCGGGCTTCGAACCCGAAGGTTGCAGGTTCGAGTCCTGCCGAGCGGGCCAATTCGAATGATTTCGTAGCAAAAGGCTTCTTCAGTCGATCAGCTTGCCGGGATTTAGCAGGCCGCCGGGATCGAGCGCATGCTTGATCGCGCGCAGTGCCGCGATGCGCGAAGGGGACGCGAGCCGGAGCAGTTCATCGCGCTTAAGCTGGCCAATGCCATGCTCGGCCGAAATTGATCCCGACGCGGCGGTGACGAGGTCATGAACCTGCCGGCTGATATCTTTCCCTTCTCCTTCCGCCCAGCCGGGGACGGCCCGTTCGCCGGCGCGGACGTGAAAATGGATGTTTCCATCACCGAGATGGCCGAAGCTGTTCGCCGACACGCCCGGAAAGCGGCTCTCCATGGTTTGCGCGGCGTCGATCATAAAGTCGGGCATTGCATCGATCGGCACAGAAATATCATGCTGAACGGTCGGTCCGCTGGCCCGCTCCGCCTCGGAGATGCTGTGACGGATGCGCCAGAACGCTTCGGCCTGCGCCTCGCTGGCGGCGAGAACCACGTCCTCCGCCAAGCCGGTTTCCAAAGCCTCCGCAAGGATCGGCTCCAGAACAGCGGCGGGATCGGGAGCATCGGCACTGCTCTTCACCGCTTCGATCAGCGCATGCCACCGGTGACTTCCGGAAAGCGGCGGTCGAGTGCCGGGAATATGTTCCAGCACGCGCTGGAGTGACTCGTCGCCGATGATCTCAAATCCCTCAACGCTGTCGGTGTGCGCCTGGCAGAGACGCAGCAGTTGGAGGGCAGCCCGCGGATGGTCGAGCCCGACCCATGCCACCGCACGCTCGATCACATCCGGAACGAGCCGCAGACTGGCGGCAGTGACAATCCCAAGCGTGCCCTCGGCGCCAATCAGCAACTGGTTGAGGTCGTAGCCGCGGTTGTCCTTCTTGAGCACCGCGAGTCCGTCATGGACCGAGCCATCCGCAAGCACCGCTTCGACCCCGGCAACGAGAGACCGCATCGTTCCATGGCGCAGCACCTGCGTTCCGCCGGCGTTGGTCGACACCAGCCCGCCGATGGTACAGCTGCCGCGCGCACCGAGCGTGAGCGGAAAACGCCGCCCCTTCTCGCAGGCTGCCTCATGCAGCGTCTGCAGGACCACGCCGGCCTCCACCACCGCCAGATTGGATGCCGGGTCGAGGCTGCGGATGCGGTTCATTCGCCGCAGGGACAGGATCAGCGCCGAGCCGTCGGATGGCGGGGTCGCCCCACCAACCATGCCGGTATTCCCGCCCTGCGGCACCAGTGGGACCCCGGCGTCGGCAGACAATTTGACAATCGTCGCTACTTCAGCGGTCGAGCACGGAGCGAGAATGGCTGGCGTGGCACCGTGATAGCGGTCCCGCCGGTCGGTCAGCCAAGGTGCGATTTCCTGGGGGTCGGTGACTACGCACTGGCTGCTGCAGGCGGAACGAACGGCATCGATCAACTCCTGCTGCCGGGAATTGGCGGTGACTGTTTCCATTCATTCGCAATACCGCCAATCGGCCGATGATGCGAGCGAGGGCTTGGCAGGAACGCTTCAATCCCCAATGGTGACCGCGTGGACGAATGCGAGACGAGCGGCGGGTGCAAGGAATGATCACGATCGTTGTCGCGCGCGCCCTGAACGGGGTGATCGGGCGCGAGGGTGGGCTGCCGTGGCATCTGCCGGCCGACCTCAAGCACTTCAAGCGAATGACGATAGGCACGGCGCTGGTGATGGGGCGCCGCACCTTTGACAGCCTGCCCGGACTGCTTCCCGGCCGGAGGCATATCGTCCTCACTCGCAATATCGACTGGAACGCGGAAGGCGCCTCCCGCGCCTATGGGGTGAAAGGAGCGATCGCGCTCGCTGCGGGCCAGCCAATCTCGGTGATCGGGGGTGCAGAGATTTTCGAGCTGTTCCTACCGGTCGCCGATCGTCTCGAACTGACCGAAGTGATGTCGCTCCCCGCAGGTGACACGATCATGGCCGACCCACGTCAGGATGGTGCATGGCGCGAGGTGGCGCGCGAAGAACATCCGGCGGTTGATGCGCGGCCAGCATTTCACTTCCTCAGCTACGTACGTTCTACCTAGGGCGTAGGTGACAGTCGCGTGTTGCTGGCGATTGCATGCACCCGAAAGCGCTTCATCTGCTGCCCGAGCACCTGATCCACTGCTGGAGCAAGATTTGCGGCATTTTTACGAGCGAAACCGGCCGCGCGGTAGTTCAGCGTCACGCGCGAGCCGCCCGCGATCGGAGTAATCTGAACATCCATTACTCCGGCAACAGCCTCATACAATAAGGGCCCGAGCGCGCCAGTCAGCACCACCCGTTTGCCGGGCTCGACATGGCTGACCCGCAAATGCTCGACCCCGCCGCCATCCTCGCTTCGTTCGCACAGGCAACCGCCCGGATGCAGCGACAGGCGTAGATTCGCCGCGTTGCCTGAGTAGGTGTGCAACTTGTCCCACCAGCCTCCGATTGCGCCGAACGCCCTGTAAGCCGTTTCGGGAGGAACGGTCAGTTGAATCTGATGGCGGATGTCGAATCCGTTCGGACTGGAAGAAACGACTTCGGCGGCCGCTGGAGATGCAGTCAACAGCGCGGCAACGACAATCCAGGTCCGCATGATCAATCCTCCCTTGGGCACGTCCGATGTCTCAGGACGAAATCAAGGGAGAGCATAATGCGCGGAACGGCGCCAGCGGGGAGCCCGGCGGGCTGGCAAAGGCTGCTAGTTGGAGCCGTCGAGAATGCTGTCGATCGCAGCGGCTACGCGATCGACGTCCGCCATCCCGTCGACCTTCCGCACCAGCCCCTGTCGCTCATAATAAGGCAGGATCGGCGCGGTCTTCGCCCGATATTCGGCCATGCGAGTGCGAACCGTTTGTTCATTGTCATCGGGACGGCGCTTGAACTCCCGCGATCCGCACTGATCGCAGCTTCCCTCGACCGCAGGGCGCTGAAACTTGTCATGATATGGCGCGCCGCATTGCGCGCAGGAGAACCGGCCGGTGATGCGCTCCACAAGCGCGTCCTCGTCGACCGCGAGTTCGATGACATAATCGAGCTTGCGATCGCGCTCAGCCAGCAGGAGGTCGAGGGCCTCCGCCTGCGGCTTGGTACGCGGGAAACCATCGAAGATCACGCCCTGGCCATCAAGCGCATCAAGCCGCTCGCCGATCAGCGCGCTGACGACCGCATCCGGAACGAGTTCGCCGGCATCCATAATCGCCTTGGCCTTAAGACCGACCGGCGTTCCCAGCTTTACGGCCTCGCGCAGCATGTCTCCCGTCGAGAGCTGGACCATGCCCCGGCTGGATTGCAGCCGTGCGGCCTGGGTGCCCTTGCCCGCGCCTGGAGGTCCGAGAAGAATGATGTTCAACAGCGGTCCCCTATCGTTCGGGTGGTGACCAGCGAGCCGCACGCTCGCTAACGGCGGCGCCCGGTTTTCAGCTTCGCCTTCTTGATCAGGTCACCATATTGGTGGGCAATCAAGTGGCTCTGAATCTGGCTCACCGTGTCCATGGTCACATTGACCACGATCAACAGGCTGGTTCCACCAAGATAGAAGGGGACGCCCGCCGACGAGAACAGCACCTCCGGGATCAGGCAGATCAGCACCAGATAAGCCGCGCCAACCACCGTCAGTCGGGTCAGCAGGTAATCGAAGAAGCTTTCAGTCGCCTTGCCTGGCCGGATCCCGGGAATGAAGCCGCCGTGCCGCTTCAGATTTTCCGCGGTCTCCTCGCTGTTGAACTGAACCGCCGTGTAGAAGAAGCAGAAGAAGGCGATGCCAGCGCCGTAGAGCAGAAGATACAGCGGGGAGCCGTGCTGGAGCACGGTGCTCAGCGTGATCAGCCAATCCCCCGAGTCATCCGCGGACTGCTGGGCACCGGCCATCTGGAGAATGGTGAGCGGCATCAGCAGCAGCGATGAGGCGAAGATCGGCGGGATCACACCTGCGGTGTTGATCTTGATCGGCAGATGCGAGCGCTCCTGCTGCATCACTCCGCGCGCGGTCTGCCGCTTCGGATATTGAACCAAGACCCGGCGCTGCGCCCGTTCCATGAAGCAGATGAACAGGATCAAGCCGATCACCAGCGCGATGATCGCGACGATCAGCAGCGGATCCATGGTTCCGGAGCGGCCGCCTTCAAACAATTGCGCGAGCGTTTGTGGGAGCGACGCCACGATCCCGGCCATGATGATCAGCGACACACCGTTGCCGATTCCACGGCTGGTGATCTGCTCACCGATCCACA
>CBFGZJ010000156.1:0-4714 GCA_965653215.1 uncultured Sphingomonas sp.
CGTTGGTCGCGAGCTGGCTGATGTGACTTGCCTCGCTTGAACAACACCCGTTTAAGGCTGCCATCATTCGGGTGCGGGGGAAAACTGCGGTCATGCAGGATATTGGAGTTGGGCTGATCGGCTATGGCCTCGGCGGACGGGCGTTCCATGCGCCCTATGTTCGGGTGACTGAGGGGATGACCCTGCGGGCAGTCGTGTCGCGCGACCCGCCGAAGGTTCATGCGGACATCCGAAATGTCGAGGTCGTCCCCAGTGTCGACGCCCTGCTGGCGCTACCTGGAATCGAGCTGGTGATCGTCTCCAGCCCGGACGAGTTTCACGCCGAGCACGCCATCGCTGCACTCAATGCAGGTAAGCATGTCGTCATCGACAAGCCGTTCGCGACATCACTGAACGACGCGCGGCGGATTGCCGAAGCCGGACGGACGCAGGGACGGCTGCTATCGGTATTCCAAAATCGGCGGTGGGACTCGGATTTCCGCACGCTTCGCGAGCTGATCGACGACGGCGCGTTGGGCGAGATCGTGCAGTTCGAAAGCCATTTCGACCGCTTTCGGCCCGAGCCCGCGCCGACCTGGCGCGAAGTGCGGGAAGGCGGATCATGGCTCGACCTCGGTCCGCACCTGATCGATCAGGCCCTCCTGCTGTTCGGAAAGCCGGAGGGCATTCAGGCCGACATCGCGACGCTGCGCGAAGGGTCAGCCGCGCCCGATTACTTCCACGTGACGCTCCGCTACCCGCGGCTGCGTGTGCTGCTCCATTCGAGCAAGCTCGTCGCCGACGATGGCCTGCGCTTTGCAGTTCACGGGACTCGCGGCAGCTGGATCAAGCATGGCACGGACGTGCAGGAGTCGGCGACGGTCGCCGGGCAGCTCCCGGGCGGACCTGACTGGGGAGTCGACCCCCAGGCGGGCCTGTTGACCATCGGGACAGAGTCCGAACAGCGGCCGAATATCCCGGGCGACTACCGACAATTCTATGCAGCAGTGGCGAAGGCCATTCGCGGCGAGGGTCCGAACCCCGTCACCCCGGCGGAAGCTTTAGCCGTGATGGAGGTGCTCGAAGCCGGACTGGAAAGTTCCGAACAGCGGAAGGAAGTTTCACTTTAGAACCGCGAACCGCGGTTAGCGATGCCGCCAGGTCGGGCGGATTCCGCGGGGGATATAGGGGTGCACCTCGCGCTCGTAGAGCTTGAGCATTGTCCACGCTTTTTCGGGAGCGATGCCGGCGAAGAGCGGTGCCAGGTAGAGCGAGCTGTTGTCGCCGAGTTGCTCCACAAGTGCGAGAGTCTGATCCGGCGTCAGCACGCGGTAGGCTGGGTTGCGCCGCACGCCTTCGGGAGTGAGATCCTCGACCGAATAGGGGCTGGCCGTATTCTCCGCCTGGGCCCAGGCCGAGTAGGATTTGAGCACATGGACCAGGTGCGGCGTAATCCATTCCCAGTCGCGCTCGGGATCCTCTGATACCCACAGGAAGGCTGGGCCTTGGCTGGGATATTCGCCCGGATCGCGGTGCCCCAGCTTCGCACATTCGGTGCGGTAGATCGTCCATGACTGATCGCCGAACATCGGTACGAGCAAACCGTCGGCGACCTGCGCCGCCGCCCGCGCAACCTTGGGAGCAACTCCGCCGAGCATGATCGGCACGCGCACGGTCGGGATCGGCTTGATCTGGCAGGGCCGCCCTTCGAATTCGAATTCTTCGCCGCTCCACGCTTGCCGCAATAGGTGGAGAACCTTGAGGGTGTGGTCAAACCGGTCTTCGAAGGTGCGGCCGTACATCGCGAACTCGACCCTGCGATAGCCAAAGCCGAGCCCCAGCTCGTAGCGGCCGTGGCTGAGAATCTGCAGCACGGCGATGTCCTCGGCGAGCCGCACCGGATCATAGCAGGAGGCGAGCAGGATCGCCGAACGGATGCGGACTTGTTTTGTCCGTGCAGCCATCGCGCTGGCGAGGATCAGTGGCGACGGATTGTAACCGTCGTCGGAATTATGATGCTCGCCAAGCCCAAGCACATCGAACCCGATGCTGTCCGCCCACTCGGCGATGTCGAGCGTCGCATCGAAGAGTTCCGACCGGGGAGCGCCGAAATCCGGCGCTCGCATATCGTTGACGAGGACTAGCTCCATTCTTGCCGCTAACCAGCTATGCGTGCAGAGGCAAACATCGGCAGCCCCTTGTAGATCGGATCATCGGCGCCGGCACGCCCCGTTGCCACCCCTTCCGTGCCGAAATCATCATCGTCGGCGACTTCATGCTCCTCAGTCGAGTCGAGGATGAAAAAGCGGTGGGCGAAGCGCCAAATTCCCCCGCGCCTTTGATAGCGGTCGGCATAGCGGCCCCAGGCGATGAACGCCCGCTTGCCGTCCGCAGTGCGGTGCCAGGCGCGCGCAGTGATCACCCCTTCCGCCTGATCGCCATCGATTAGGAACAGCATGTTGATCATGCTGTGGGATGTGGCGCTCCAGGTGGCTAGCATTGTCGGCAGCCAATCGATGAAACCGGTTGCTGGCCCGCAATAATAGGGGCTGTGATCGTCGACCGCGTCGTCATGATAGAGCGAGCGCAGCAACGTATAATCGCGACGGTCGATTCCGTGCCCATAGGCAGTGACGAGATGCTGGAGCGCGATCCGGTCCAGCACCTCGTCGACAGTCATGGCGTGGGGGTAAAGCCCGCCACCCCCACACTCCGATTCAGACACCGAAGCCGCCGGCAACCGAGATCGTCTGCCCGGTCACATAATTCGCGTCATTGGAGGCCAGGAACACAGCGGCCTTGCCGATGTCCTCGGCCTTGCCCCAACGCTTGATGGGCAGCATGGCCTTGACGTTGCGCTCCCACTCCTCGTCGAAATAGCCTTGTTCCTGACCGACTTTGAACTGCCCGGCATCGATCACCCCGACAAGGATGGAGTTAGCGCGGATCTCGTTCACGCCTTCTTCCTTGG
Organism: uncultured Sphingomonas sp.; assembly: GCA_965653215.1. Classification (GTDB taxonomy): domain Bacteria; phylum Pseudomonadota; class Alphaproteobacteria; order Sphingomonadales; family Sphingomonadaceae; genus Sphingomicrobium. The sequence continues at coordinate 2,951 of CBFGZJ010000156.1, forward strand.
CGATGCCCTTGCACAGCGATTCATTGCATGCCTTGGGAGCAACTGACAGGCCATCGAGATGTGGCCACCAATCATGACCGCCGGACCCGAGGTGAACGAACGAGCCGCCGCCCTTCGCCCGAAAATGCGGAATCGCGATCCGTGCAATGTGGTAGAAGCCGAACGCCTCGATCTCCATTGATGCGCGGAACTGTTCGAGCGACCAATCGGCGATCGGCACCTGGGCAACGATCGGTCCCGCTCCCCAGACGATGCTGTGGACCCGGCCGTGGGCCTCCGCCGCTCCGTTGAAGCCTGACTCCAGCTCCTCATACCTCCGCGCGTCGGCCTGATGAATGCTCGCCTTGCGACCCAAGCTGCGGACCTGCTGGGCGACGGCTTCGGCCACGTCCTGCTTGGACCGGTAGAAAATCGCCACATCAGTACCGGCCTTCGCGAATTCGAGCGCGACGCCCTTGCCGATGCCGCCGCTGCCACCGAACACCGCGACTGCCCCTTCGGGAAATTCCCTGCCCATTTCTCTCTCCTGTTCTTAGCCTGAAGTTACTCGGCGGCCTGGAGGCTTGGTGCCGGAGCCATGCCGCTGGTGTGATGAATCCCGTTGGCCCGAGCCTGATATTCCGCCGCCTTCGCGCGCGGATTGTAGAACTGGCGGTACCATGTGCGGCTGCGATGGAACGGCCCATCAGTCGGGAGCCGCAGGATGTTGAACGCCGGTCCCTTGGTCCGCCAGATCGCGAAATCCTGAGAAAAGGCCGCGAGCCCGGCGCTGTGGTAACCGTCGCGGAGCGCCATGTCGTCGGCAGTCGGCGGCGTGTTGCGCGCCTTGATCGTGATTCCGTGCCACACCTGGGTCACGCCATCTTCCTTTGGGGTATGGCAGATGATCTGCACCGCGTCGGTTTCACCGGAATAGCGGGCGATGAGGATGCCGGGGCCGGTGTAGAAGGCGTCAACATCAAGCACCCCTTCGTCGCTGGTCATGGTTTCATGACCGCCGCCGGAGATCTGCTTGCCAACCACGCCCTCGAAGACCGAGTCGAAATAAGCGAGCTTCTGGCCATGGATCGGCCCGAAGTGACGGGTGTCCACAAGATTGTCCAAAATCTCCTGCGGATGGACCGGCAGGGTGCCGAGGTCGTCATAGTCGCCCTTGATCCATTGCGGATCATCCCATTCGGGAAGGTCAGGAAGATCGAAATCGGGCTCGCCCTCTTCCGGGTCGTGCCACGCGAAGACGCAGCCGAAGCGCTCTTCGGCTGGATAGGACCGCAGCTTCGCCGCCGGCGGAATCGCTCCGTCGAAATAGGGGATGTGGTCGCACTTGCCGTCCGGTCCGAAGCGCCAGCTGTGATAGGGACAACGGATCGAATCTCCTTCAATCCGGTTAGCCGCAGCGCTCGACGTCTGGTCGGCGGCCAGGTGGGCCTTCATGTGCGGGCAATAGGCGTCGAGCAGAACGATGCGGCCGGATTGGCCACGATAGATCACGAGGTCTCGGCCCAGCATCCGGACCGCCGTTGGTGACTCACTCACGTCCGTCGCGCGGCACACCATCAGCCAGCCGCGCGGGAAGGTAAATTCGCCGAGGTTATATTCCGCCGTGGTCGCCATGATTCCTCTCCGCGCTGGATTTTGTTTTGCCGCGCTCACGCCCATCAAAATGCCATTGCGGCTCGTCATCGACAACGCGGTTGTCCTACAGTCTATCGCAGTGTGATAGGAATCGATCGCTCCATGGAAGGATCAGGAAATTTGCCGAAG
>CBFGZJ010000157.1:0-4710 GCA_965653215.1 uncultured Sphingomonas sp.
CATCGTCGAGCAGCGGGCGCGACGTTGGTTGGACAACTGGCGGGCTCCACTGGCCGCCAGGAGCATTGACGATGTCGGCGCTCATCCCTGGGCCTTCATCGGAATCGGTGTGGGCGTCCGGCCGAGCCGCTTGAGCACTTCGTCCCGCTCACCGAGCGCTTCAACGCGGCCGCCGACCAGCAGCAGAATCTGGTCGACTGCATGCATCACGCCCATTCGATGGGCGATCAGCAGCACCGCAGCGCCGCGATCCTTCAGTTGCTGCAGGGTCTCCAGCAAGCGGGCCTCGCCCTCAGCATCGAGATGAGCGTTCGGCTCGTCGAGGATGACAAGCGATGGCTCACCATAAAGCGACCGGGCCATGGCGATACGCTGGGCCTGCCCGGCTGACAGACCGCTGCCGCCCCAGCCGAGGACCGTGTCATAGCCGTTCGGAAATCGCAGGATCATGTCGTGTGCGCCGCATTGCCGAGCCGCCTCGACCGCCGCCAAGTCAATCTCCGTCTGCGGCAGCCCGACGCTAAATCGGGAGATATTCTCCTTGATTGTACCCGCGAACAGCGAGGGTTCTTGCGGCAGATAGCCAAGGTATCGTGCCAGTCGCTCCTGGTCCCAGTCAGACCGTTCTGCACCGTCGATGCGGATCGCTCCGCGGTCGGGTGTGAGCGCTCCCGAGACAGCACGTGCCAGCGTCGATTTGCCTGCTCCGCTCGGACCGATGATCGCGATGACTTCGCCCGGTGAGAGCCGTAGAGAAACATCGGTAAGGATCGGTACTTCTTTGCTCGGACTCATTACCGTCAAATGTTCGACCGACAGTTGTCCCGTCGGTGCGGGCAGATGAGTGGTGCCGACTTCCGTCTCGCTCATCTCGAGAAGGGAATTTACGGTGGAGTAGGCCGCACGGGCTTGTGACAGCTGGCGCGACGCACCAACCAGCTGGTCCACCGGTGCAAGCGCCCTGCCGAGCAGAAACGAGGCCGCGAAAATCGCTCCCGCACTGATGAGATTGTCGATCGCTAAAAGCGCGCCGAGGCCGAGTGCCAGCGACTGCAAGGCAAGTCGCACGAACTTGCTGGCCGTAGCAAATTTGCTCGTGGCGAAGCTCGCTTCGCCTTGGAGCAGCATCATCATCGCGCGCTCATCGAGGTGGCGCTGAACCATTGCCCGGCGCATACCGAGCGCACGAATGACCTCGGCGCCCACGGTCGATTGCTCCTGACTGACATAGGATCGGTTGGCCGCCTCACTGGCGCGCCGCAATCGTTCGCTGGTAGCCTCGTGATTGAGCTTGGCGATCGCCAGTACCAGCAGCGTCCCGGCTACCGCCAGCAATCCGATCCAAGGGTGGATCAGGGCGCAGACGACAATATAGATCGGCGTCCAGGGTGCATCGAACAGAGCCAGGATTGCCGGTCCCGTGAGAGCCTGGCGAAGCGTGTCGAACTCACGAATTGCTTGTTTGACCATGACTTCGCCGGTTCCGCGCCGAATGCCCATGGTTGCATCGAGGATTGCCCCGGCCAGCAACCGGTCAAGGCGCACGCTCGCGCGCACCAGCAGTCGGGATCGCACATAGTCGAGCAGGGCCAAGGTCGCGAGTGCAAACACCAGGACCAGCGTCAGGAAGACTAAGGTGAGACTGCCCCGGGTGGGCACGACGCGATCGTAGATTTGAAGCATGTAGATGGTGGGGGCGAGGAACAGCAGATTGACGAGCGCGCTAAACCCCGCCGACCACAGAAAGTGCTGCCTAACGGCGGCCATCGCCTCTTGGACTACAGCCGATGCGTGGGCGAGTGGCACGGGCCCCTTTTCCTGTCCTTGAGACAGGCCGACGCCCGTCTCTCTGGATTTTGCAGGCCTGAACGGCCATCCCTTCACACCAGGGGTGTTGGCGACGACACTCAAGTCGGCTTTGTAAAACCCACTCCCATATCGACCTGCACTTGTTTTAACTTCCTGTTAACTAAGGTTTAGTCAATACGGAAATACCCGCACGAGGGACAGCCCGGGTCAACCGCCGTCGATCGAAGATCGTGAGCGCCACCGAAGCCCATCGCGGTCGAGGTCGAGTACTTTGCCCGAGGTGACACGATCAGGTTTGCGGCACCGACGGACCTGCCGCAGATCTTTTCCGTTGATCGTATCGATGCAGGAAATATGTCCGGCTCATGACAACCGAGCAACCCAAATCAAAACGTTCAAAGCCAGGCATCTATTCCCGCGGCGCGGAGACTGTGGCCGCGATCCTTGACGCTGCCCGGCATGTCTTGATCGAGGAAGGGGCGACCGCGTTCACGCTTCAGCGAATCGCAACGCAGTGCGGCTTGAAGGTTGGGCACGTCAACCATCACTTCCCTCGCAAGGAGATGCTGGTCGAGGTACTGCTCGACGAGATAATCCTCACTGGCGAGCGCCAGATTGATGGCGCGATGACGGAACACGGGCTTTCCGCAGAGGACGCGCTGGCCCGGCTAATCACTTATATTCTTGAGGACCTAAGCACGAAAGAGACCGCTTATCTGTTCACTGAGCTATGGGCGATGGCCAATCACAATGAATATGTAGCCGACAGGTTGGAGGCACTGCATCGCCACGTCCACCGGCTGATCACCCGGCTGGTCGAACAATTGAACCCCGCGCTGAAGCATGAAGATGCCGCTGTTGTCGCACTGTTCATTTATGGCGCCGTCGACGGCATGACCATGTTTTCAGGATATGCGCGGCCTTGGTCATCAAGCATGCCGCAGATCGTCAATGTGGCCGTCAAAGGCCTTACCGATCTGGCCAAGACGATTACCTCCGAAGACATATCGCGGCTTCCGCGTGCCGGGATCGCGCGAGCGGTTTGCTAGCTCCGGCAACCACCCTCTCCAGCGGAAAGTGGGAAATGAGCGGGGCGGGTGGAAGCCGCTTGCGCCGCATGCGGCAACCTGACGCACGCAAAAAAACGCCCATTGACAAAACTTGGTAACTGCCAAATATTGCAGTGATTGCTGTTCAGGCAGGTCACTGGACCAGGCCATTAGAAATTTGATCTGTTCGCGTTGCACCCGCCGCTCGGAACCCTGTTCCGGCGCAGGGCAGTTGTCCCGACGAGTCAGTGGGAGAGGAATAATGGGGATCCAGGACAAGCTCGATCGCGCGCAATATACGGTGTCGGTCGAAGACTTCGCCGCGGGTATTGCAACTCGGCTGAAGTTCCTGGTCGAGACAGATCCCCAGATCGCCGCTGCGCTGCCAGACCCCGCGATCAACGTTGCAAAACGGGTCCAAGGGCTCAGCCTCGCGCGGATCGTTGCAACCTGCATGGAAGGCTATGCGGGGCGGCCAGCGTTGGCCCATCGCGCAGTTGAGCTCCTGACCGATCCGGCAACCGGCCGCACGACGCGGGAGATTCAGAAGCATTTCGAGACGACGAGCTACGCGACGCTGTGGGAACGGGCGCGCCAACTGGCTGCCTTCTGGCACAATGATGCGGACCAGGCGCTCAGGGCGGACGAGTTTCTGTGCCTGCTCGCCTTTGGAAGCGTGGATTTCGCGACGGTTGACCTGGCGGGCATCCACAATGGCGTCGTGACAGTTCCCCTTCAGGCCAATGCGGCGCTCCAGCAAACCTTGTCCATTTTCAACGAGGTGGAGCCGAGCTGGCTGGCGGTCAGCCTTGAATATGTCGAGACCGGCGTTGAGTTGATCATTCAGGGGCATCGCCCGCGCGGCCTATTGCTGTTCGATTATCATCCCGAGGTCGATGATGAGCGGGAACGGTTCGAGGCTGCTCAGGCAAGGCTTGCGGACGTGGGTCTGGCGCACCTGCTGGTCACGCTGGAAAGCGCTTTGGCGAAGGGCAAGGCTCTGCCGCCGGCGCCGCTCTTCGACAAGGCTGATGGCGAGCGGCTCGCCACCATCTACTACACTTCGGGAAGTACTGGCCTACCAAAAGGGGCAATGCTGCCTGAGCGGATGATCAAGCAGCTGTGGCTGGTGGATTCACCGATGCCGATGATCAACCTCATCTACATGCCGATGAACCACACGTCCGGGCGCAGCATCGTTTTCTCGCTGATGGGCTTGGGGGGAACCGGCTATTTCACCGGCAAGAAGGACCTGTCCGAACTGCTGGACGACCTGCGCATCTGCCGTCCGAGCTACATGATGCTCGTCCCGCGCGTGTGCGAGATGATCTATCAGCAATATCAGGTTGCACTGGAGCGGCGATCCGTCCCGGGCGCGGACTTCCAGGCGGTGAAGGCCGAACTGCTGCGCGAGACGCGCGATGTTCTCCTCGGCGGACGGTTGCTCGTCGCATCCTTCGCTTCCGCGCCGCTCGCCCCTGAAGTTCTCCAGTTCATGGAAGAGTGCCTGGGTTATAGGCTGGGGAACAATTACGGCGCGACCGAAGTCGCCGCCGTGCTGACCGACAATCGCATCGTCCGACCCCCGGTAATTGACTACAAGCTCGATGACGTCCCGGAGCTCGGATATTTCAAGACGGACCGGCCTTACCCGCGCGGCGAACTGCTCCTTAAAACCTCAAGCATCATGCTGGGTTATTACAAGCGCCCGGATGCCACCGCCGCAGTCTTCGACGAGGAGGGATATTACAAGACCGGCGACATCATGGAGGAAATCGCTCCTGATCAACTCGTCTATATCGATCGCCGCAACAATGTTCTGAAACTTGCGCAGGGGGAGTTCGTCGCGATT
>CBFGZJ010000158.1:0-4679 GCA_965653215.1 uncultured Sphingomonas sp.
AGACGGTCTGCTCGGCAGGCTTTTGGCCGTCCACGCCACCGCGTCGGCAAGCGCCTGTTGCGCGGGCGGAAGCACGATCAGATCGCGCGACGCGCCTTCACCCGACATCGCTTCCCGCTCCCCAACTGCCAGAATGACGACATCCGCCTGCCTGGCAGCAGTGACGGCGGCTTCGATCCCGCCGTCGACCGCGGCGGTCACGTCACTGCCCTGCACCACCGTGAGCGCAGCCGGGTTGGCCATTGCCGCTCGGAGACCGGTCGCAAGATCCACGGCCTCCGAATTGTCCGCGAACAAGGTCCAGGGCCCGTTGAGATTGGTCTTGCCCTGCGCGAAGGGACCGATCAGCGCAATGCGCTTGCCACTCCTCGGCAGCGGCAGAAGATCCCCCTCATTCTTCAGCAGGACGATCGAGCGCTGCGCCGCCTCGCGCGCCAGAGCGATGTCGCTCGGCGTGCGCATCCGCGCCTGAGCCGCGGTCGGCTTGAGCCGCCGATACGGATCGTCGAACAAGCCGAGGCTTTCCTTGAGTGCGAGCACGCGCAGAACCGCCTCATCGACCCGGGCTGTCGGAACCTCGCCGGCCGAGACCAGCGACGGCAAATGGTCGCGGTAGATGCCGCTGGCCATGCTCATGTCGACGCCGGCCATGATCGCCAATTTCGCGGCCTCCCGCGCATCGGCAGCAAGCCCGCGCTCGACCAGTTCGACATCGCCGTTGTAGTCGCCGACCACCAGGCCCCTGAAGCCCATCTCCCCGCGCAGGATGTCGGTCAGCAGCCTGCGGTCGCCGTGGGATGGCAAACCCGCAATGTCCTGGAACGAGGCCATCGCGGTCGCGCAGCCGGCCTCGATCGCCGCCGCAAAGGGCGGGAGATAGACCTCGCGCAGAGTGCGCTCCGAGATATCCGCCGTATTGTAATCGATCCCTGCTTCGGACGCGCCATAGGCCGCGAAATGCTTCATGCAGGCAGCGACGGAATCCGGATTGGCGAGGCTGCGGCCCTGGAACCCACGCGTGCGCGCCCGCGCCAGGTCGCTCGACAGCAGGACATCCTCTCCGGCGCCTTCGACCGTGCGTCCCCACCGCGCATCACGGCCGACATCGACCATCGGCGCGAAAACCCAATCAATGCCGGTTGAAGTCATCTCACGCGTCGCGGCGCGAGCGGTCCGCTCGGCGAGATCCGGATCGAAGCTGGCAGCTTCCGCGAGCGGTACCGGAAAGACAGTGCGATAACCGTGAATCACGTCGGCCGCGAATATCATCGGGATGCGCAGGCGCGACTCCATCGCCGCTTGCTGCAACGTCCGTTGCGCCTCCAGACCGAAACCGTTGAACACGCCGCCGAGCCGGCCAGAGCGAGCATCGCCGAGCATGTTCTGAACATTGCGCACGGCAACCGCCGGGTTGATCTTGGCTGCGGCAGCCGATGTCATCGGGGTCGGCATCAGCGTCAGCTGTCCGGCCTTCTCCTCGATCGACATTTGATCGACCAGGGATTTGAGCCTCCGCGACGGCGTCGCGGATGCGGCGCGAACCGCGGCCTGCAGGCCGCTTGCCTGCCACGCGTAAATCGTCGCCGTGCCAAGCAGCACCGACCTGCGGCTCACCGCAACGCAGTGGGCCGAGTCAACCAAACCTCGTGTCATCGGCCCCGGATCCCTTCACTCAAGCTGTGGCCAGGCCTTCAACTTGCGCCGCGATGCGCTGCCCCGCCCCCGCATTGCGCCCAGCCTGGCGCCCGAAGAAGGTGCAATCGGCAAGGCTCATGCCAGAGCTATAGCCGTGGCCCCATGCCGGCAGGCCGGACGTGCAGCGGCCCGCCGCGAAGAGGCCGGGGATCGCCTTACCGGTGCGGTCGAGCACTTCACCATCGGTAGAGGTCCGCAGACCGCCGAGAGTGAAGAAGCTGAAAAAGCTGTTCTGGAAATTCAGCTCGAGCGCGACAAACGGGCCTTGATCAAGCGGGGTCAGGATCGGCGGATTCTTGTGGAACAACGGGTCACGCCCGTCGGCCGCATGGGCGTTGTAGAAGGCCATGGTCGCCGACAATGTGCCGGGCGCCATCTCCAGTTCCGCCTCCACTTCCTCCCAGGTGTCGCCGGTCCCCGCAATCGTGATCCCCGCCATTTCCAGCGGCTGATCGAAGTGCGCCATATCGAGCAGCAGATAAACGCGGTCACCGGGCTGGTCGACCGCCACACGACTGACCCGTCCATGGTAGCAGTCCTCGTTGATGAAGCGCTGGCCCGCCTGATTGACAAACACGCCGTAGGCCTGCGGTTCGGGCATGGTCCACGGACAGGTGGTGAAGAACTGCTCCATGTGGATGGCATCGGCGCCAGCACCCACGCCCAGCTCAATCCCCGAACCATCATCCTGGTCGCCGATCGGGTTGCTGAGCTTGAATGTGTCCGGGCAGTAGCGGCGGCGCATATCCTCGTTGAACACGAAGCCGCCGGTGCACAGCACGACTCCGTTCGTTGCTTTGACGAAGCGGTCCACATTGTCGATGCGCACGACCAGTCCGACCACCCGCCTGTCATCGTCCTGCACGAGCGCGACCGCGCGGCCATCGGTCACGACCTCAACCCCAAGATCACGCGCGCGGCGTTCCAGGATGTCGATCAGCGGGCGGCCTCCCCCCCATCCGACATGGGCAATAACATGGCCGCGAGGCGCCGGACGGGCAATTTCGCAGAACGGATAGGCCGCCTCGCTCCCCGACCACATGAGCGTGGAATCGTCGGTCGGCTCGATATGTTTTCCGGGCAAATAATTGCCGCGGTAGGGAACACCCTGGGCTTTGAGCCACTCATAATGGCCCAGCGCCTCGCGAGCGTACAATTCGCACTTGGCCTCATCCGCAAAGGGTCCGCCAGCAGCCTTCAGATAGGCGGCGAAATCTTCCGTCCTGTCCTCGAACCCGGCCGCACGCTGCGCATCGGTGCCGCCACCGCCGCCGATGTAAATCTCGCCCCCGGACAGGGCCGAGGCGCCGCCGCTGCCGGAACCGCGCTCGAACAGCATGACGCGCGCGCCCGCGGAGGCCGCTTCGATCGCGGCGCAGGCTCCCGCGGCGCCGAACCCTACGATCGCCACATCGGTTTCAAAGTCCCAGTTTTTGACCGCACTCGCGGGATAGGGACGATGCAATGAGATGTGAGTCACCGGGCTGCTCCTTGAGTCGAAAAAACACGCGGGTCGACCGCTATCCGGCGAACCACCCCTAAGTCACGATCAATTTCGCCGATTTTAGCGTGGCCGAGCTCGGGCCGGCGGAAATGGTGAAGGTTCCAGGCTCGACGACCCGCTTCATATCGATGTCCCAGAACGCCAGAGCATCGGGGGCGAGCGTGAACCGAACGGTCCTTTTCTCCCCCGGTTTCAGGGTGACCCGCTGGAAGCCTTTCAGCTCCAGCACCGGCCGCGGCACGGAGCTCACATCGTCGCGGATGTACAACTGGACCACCTCGTCGCCGGCACGCTTGCCACTGTTCGTGACGTCGACCTCCACGAGCACCGGCTCGGATGCGGAGACGGTCGGCTTGGGCAGCCGCGGGGCAGAAATATCGAACGTCGTGTAGCTGAGACCATAGCCGAACGGGAACAGCGGGTCGGGCTTGCCCTCGACGTAGCGCTTGCGAACCTTCGCGGACGGATGCGGATTATAATAAAGCGGCAAATCGCCCACAGTGCGCGGGAAGGTCACCGTGAGCTTGCCGCCCGGATTGACCGCGCCGAACAGCACATCGGCAAAGGCATTGCCGCCTTCCTGCCCAAGGTACCAGCCTTCAACCAACGCATTCGCCTTTTCCGCGAGCCGAGTGACCGCAAGCGGACGCCCGTTGATCAGCAGCGCAATGATCGGCTTGCCGGTCGCGATCATGGCTTCGACCAGCCGATCCTGATCCCCGAACAGTCCAAGGCTGTTGCGATCTCCCGGCGAGATGAAGGAGATCGTCTCGCGTGTGATCTCGGGAACATCGCCGACGACAAGGAGGATCACGTCCGATCGCTCCGCGACCTTGACCGCTTCGGCCAGGAGCCGGTTGTTTTCTTCCGCGGTTTCGTAGCGGGCAGGCCGCGCCGGAAGGTGCTGGCCGGTAGGATCCGGCTTGATGATGCGCACCCCGTCCGCATGTTCGATGGTCAGGTTCGGGCCGGCCGCCGCCCTGACTCCGGCGAGAACGCCAACCGCCTTGCTGTTGACCGCGGAGTAGCCGCCGAACAACGGCTCGGCGGAGTTGGGCCCGATGATGGCGAGGCGGCGCTTGGCATTAGGTGCGAGCGGCAGGATGCCGTCGTTCTTGAGCAGGACGATCGACTTCTGCGCCACCTTTCGCGCCAATGCGATGCTGCTGGGCGGGTTAACCTGACGCAGCGCGAGCGCCTTGTCTGTGTAGGGGTTCTCGAACAGTCCCGCTTCGAACTTCAGGGCAAGGATTCGGGACACAGCTTGGTCGACCAACGCCTGGGGAACGCGGCCCGAGCGGACAAGGTCGGGCAGCTTTGCGTAAGCCTGGCCTTCGGGAAGTTCGGCATCGATGCCCGCCTTGAGGGCCATGACCGCCGCCTCGTCATCATTGGCCGCGACCTGATGGTGCTCCCTGAGGTTGGTTACTCCCCCATAATCGCTGAAATAGGCTCCCTTGAAGCCAAGCAGATTCCGTCC
>CBFGZJ010000159.1:0-4673 GCA_965653215.1 uncultured Sphingomonas sp.
TCGCCTTTCCCCTGGTCGGTCAGGTCTCTGCTGCCGGTCGACTACCCGCCGACCTTGAGCGGGTGATCACCGCGGGACTGCAACCTCAGTATCGCGGTCCTGTTCCGCAAGTCACCGTCTCAATCAAGAACCCGGCCGGTTATCAATTCTCGGTCGTTGGAAAGGTCCGCAGTCCCGGCACGTTCACTCCAGGGCGCTACGTCAATGCGCTTGAAGCGATCGCAATTGCCGGGGGACCGACAGAGTTTGCTCAAGTGGGGGGAATCAGCATCATCCGCAAATCAGGGGCGCAGCTGCGCAATATCCGGGTGCGCATTTCGGACGCACTCAAGGGCAACACAGACCGGGTCACGCAGTCCGAGATCCCGCCGATTGAAAGCGGCGATACGCTGGTGGTCCCATGACCCGCGCTGATCGCCTTCGCCTGGCGCTGGCCGCCGGCAGCAGCATCCTCGCCGCGGCTCCAGTCAGCGCCCAGCTACCGCCAAGCACCGGTGCCGACCCAGAGGCTGCAACTACTGGTGGCGAGCTCGCTGATGAGGGCGGTCCCTCGACTTACGTCAACTTCGACGCGAGCGTCGGCTACGCATCGAACCCGTTCCTTGATTTCGGTGATGACACCGGCAGTCTGTTCGGCCGAATTTCCGCCTTCGCCGCGCACGAGTGGCGCAGCGAGCGGAGCGCCTCGCGGGCGAGGAGCGAAACCCGGCTGTCGGCCTTCGTCGAAAACACAACCTACGCGCAGCACTACGGATCGGAGCAGATTTTCGACCTTCAGGCAGCGACCGTCTACGATGCGAACGAGCGGCTGCGGCTGTTCGGCCGTCTTGGCTTCAGCGGCGATCTGAGCGGTCAGCTTGGCACACGCTTTGTCGATACTCCGGGACGGCCGCCATCGCCCGAACCCGGTGTCCCGCCGCCGCCCGAGTTTGATCCCGATTTCGCAGCCCTCAACGGGCGGCAGTATCGGCTGACCGGCCAAGCAGGCGCGACGATCGACGTCGGAACTCGCGACACGGTGACGATCAGCGGCGGTGCGGAGCGCGTCTTCCATACCAATGATCGTGACGATCTTGATTACATGATGCTGTTCGCCACCGGGGCCTATGACCATCAGTTGAGCGAGCGTTCGGCTGTGGGAGGCCGGATTGGCATCCAGCATGCCAACTATCACGGCGCCGACAATTATGTCCTGACGATCACGCCCCAGATTACCGGCCGCACCATGCTGTCGGAAGACTGGGAAGTATCGGGGGCGGTCGGCCTGGCATTCGCGAAGGAACGCACTCCCGATGAAGGGTCTGACACCTCGACCAATCTGTCGTTCGAGGGCACCATTTGCCGCACCAGCCCCAGCGAGCGCTTCTGCGCCCGCGCTGCGCGCTATCAGCAGACCAATACTGCGGCAAACCTGACCACGACCTCAAGCATCGGTGTCGAATACTTCAACCGGCTGGACGCGGTGCAGACGATCCAGGCAGGTGCCAGCTTTGTGCGCTATGCCGGGTCTGCGTTCGAGGACGACGGCACCTACATGCAGGCAAGCGGCACCTACACGCGGCAGCTGAACGACCGGATGTTCGCTGGCGCGAACCTCGCCGCACGCAAGTTCAGCGACAAGGGCGGTCCTGACCCTCGGCCTGACTTCAGCGGCAGCCTGTTCGTTCGTTACCGGCTGGGCGATTTGCTGTGATGGAAGGGCAGGCAATCGGACGAGGTGAGGCGAGTCCCACTTGGTTCTTCAATCATCTGCCTGCCATCCTGTGGCAGCGTCGGATCTTTGTGATCACGACATTTGCCGTTCTCTTCATTGCCTCGATCGTCGCGGCATTCGCGCTGCCCACTATCTATCGGTCGACGGCGACCTTGCTTGTCCAGTCGCAGGACCTTCCCTCCACGATTGTTGAATCACCCACCACCGGAGCGATTCAGCAGCGGATCGCGCGCATCCGGGAGCGGGTGCTCAGCCGCGGCGATCTGATCGCGATTATCGAGCAGAACGACCTCTACGTCGACGAGCGGAAAAGCGCTCCGATGTCGCAAATCATCGAGGAGATGCGCGAGTCGACCATGGTCGGTGCGCTCGCCAGCGACATCGGCACCCCTGCCGGGGGGACAAACGACCCCGTCGCGCTGACTGTCAGCTTCGATTATCCCGATCCGGAAAAGGCGCAGGTCGTCCTGCAGAGTTACGTTACCAAATTCCTGCAGATGGACACTGAGGATGTGGAGGATCAGGCCACGCTGACGGTCCGCTTCCTGCAAGATCAGGCAAGCAAGCTTCAGGGGCAAATCGCCCAGATTGAAGGCGCCCTGACTTCGCTCAAGGCGCGGCATGGCTCATCACTCGCGGCCGCAGGCGTTTCGCCGATGCTCGATACGGGAAGCTACAGCGCGCAGATCACCAGCCTCGAGAACCAGAACCGGCAGCTGATGATGATGAGCAGGAGGCCGCCGGAACGCACCTCCGCGGTTGCTGCTGCTGAGGCCGCGCTTGCCACTGCACGAGCAACCTACAATGACTCCCATCCCGACGTGCAGATGGCGCGCGAGCGGCTCGAGGAATTGCGCCGAATCGCGCAGGAGAACCCCAACTCCAGCGATGCAGCCGGCATCCAGGAACAGATTTCTGCCAACAACGCCGCAATCCAGTCCCTGATCGTCGCTCGGAATGCCGCGATGGGCCGGGCAAGTTCCACCATGGCGGGCCAAGCTCGCGCTCCCGCAATCATGGAACGCGCGATGCAGCTGGAAAGCCGCGCCGCAACCTTGCGCCAGCAGTATCAAGACGTGTCCACTAATCTGCTCAAAGCCCAGAACAGCGCTCGTATGGCCGTTGAGCAGCGGGCGGAACGGCTGTCGCTGGTCGAGCCGCCGAGTCTGCCCGACACGCCCCATTCCCCTAACCGGCCGCTGCTGATCGCTGCCGGCGCGATTGCGGGTCTGCTGCTCGGGCTCGTGCTGGCGCTTGCCGTCGAATTCATCTCCCGGCCGCTGCGCAGCCCAGTCCAACTGCATGCGCTCCGGCTTCCCGTACTGGGCGTGGTTCCGCTCCTCACTGCCGAGGAGCGCAAGCCGTGGTTCAGTTTTCTCAAGCGACGAGAGAGAAAAGTTGCATAGCTCCCTCCAGCAAACCTCCAGCACGATGTCATTGAACATGGCCCATCCAGACGCCGAGCGGCTGCCGGTACTTCCAACCCGCGCCGTCGCGAGCGAGGTCGCGTGGAACCAGACGATCAGCAAGTCGCGGGGGATCTACGGTTTTGACAGCATGGACCCGCGATCCCGCTCCTTCAACTTGATCCGTGCTCGGATTCTTGAACTTCGCCGGGAGCGCAATTGGCGCATGTTCGGGGTCGTTTCGGCTACCCCAAACGTGGGCAAGTCATTCATTGCCGCCAATGTTGCGGCCGCAGTCAGCCGCGATCCGCGGCACTGCACCTATCTGCTCGATTTCGACCTCCGCCGTGGCTCGCTCAGCAGTGTATTCGGAGTGCGATCGGGATCCGATCTTCGCAAATATCTTGAACGTGCTCCGGGCGTCGATGCACCGGCCGCCTTCACCTTCCAGGGCGAAGAGCTGATCCTGCTTCCAACCGCCCCCGGCCACATCCACTCCGCGGAGCTCTTGGCCAGCGAGCGCGCCCAGTCCTTGCTCAAGGCAATGCGGTTGTCGGATGACGCCAATCTGTTCATCGTCGACTTGCCGCCGGTCTTTGCCAACGACGATGCATCGACGACGATGGAAATGCTCGATTCCTACATCCTTGTTGCCGAGGAAGGGAAGTCGACCCAACGTGAGATCGAAGATGCCGTGGCGATGCTCGGTGAAGAGCGATTGGCAGGCGTGATCCTGAACAAATATCGCGGCGGACTCGTCAGCGAAGGTTATGGGGTCGAGGAACACTACGCGAGCGGCTACGGCAAGCCGGTCGCCTGACCCCCTCTTAAGTCGATCAGCGCTTCGGCGGAGCGAAGCCTTCCTTATATTCGATCTTCGCCGACTTGCGCAGGCTCTTCAGCCGATCCTGCATGAACTTTGTGCCTTGGTCCCGGCGCATCGCGGCGACGGCTAATGGCCGCGCCTGATCCCCAACGAGGGGGGAAGGCTCACGAGCAACGATGACACTCGCGACCATCTTTCCACCGGCGGGAATGACGAATGGCTCGTCCTTGGGAAGCGTCGCAATCCTTCCGTACATGTCGGGCGGGATTACTGCCGTATCCACCCGATTCCGCGAGCGGGTGAATGCAATGTTATTCTTGGTCAGAACGTCAGCCAGTTGCGCGAGGGTCTTAGCCGCGACGATTTGGCTCTTCACCGCCGGATTGGTCGGCGCTTCATATTGCAACTGGTCAAGGTTCCAGAATTCACGCTTTGCAAACATTCCCGGGCGGGACGCCTGATAGCGGGAGATTTCCGGAGCTGACGGCAGCTGTTCGGTGTTCAACTGCCGCGACGCCAGCATGCTGATGAGCAGGTCCTCGGTCATTCGGCGCTGACGATTGAGGAACTCGGGAGATGTATCGAGGCCTTCGGTTCGGGCCTGTTGGGCGAGCAGCCGGCGGTCAATCATCGTTTGCAGGATGCGCGACCTCGCTTCGTCGGATCGCAAATTGCGCGGCAGGTTGGCCGCGCTAAGCTCCGCGTTCAATTCCGTCGCAGTGACCTC
>CBFGZJ010000160.1:0-4641 GCA_965653215.1 uncultured Sphingomonas sp.
CGCCGACACGTAGGCGGCCAATTGTTCGTCCCAGCATCATCGTCAGATCTACTGCGGTGTAACTCGAAGGGGCGAAGATTGAGCGAACTGGAAACAGCCCAGCTTCCAGCTCCCCTCAAACGGGGTCGGCCAAACCGCCTCTCGCGCGAGGCCATTATCGAGGCCACGATTTCGCTTCTTGCGGAGACTGATCTCGATAACTTCTCGATGAACTTGGTGTCCAAGCGACTGAGTGCCGGCGTGATGTCGCTCTACACCTATTTTCCTAGCCGCGATGTTTTACTGCGGGCGGCCGCGGATGCCATCTACAGTCGTTTCGAACAGCCTGCGCCCGTGGAGTGTTGGCAGGAACAGGTCCGCGCATGGTTGCGCGAGACGGTTCGGCTGCTTGATCGTTATCCTGTGGCCAAGAAACTCGTTGTCTGGGATGGCCACGTGTCGGCGGCTTGGCTTCGGACCTGGCTTCCCATCGTCGCGGTGATCAAAGGGCAAGGCCTCGAAGGCCTACGTCTTGCGAAGGCGGTAAGCTGGTTCTCGACCATGGCGATGGGCTTCATCGTCGTGCAAACTCGATCACCTGACCATCCTTACGCGGGCACGATCGAGAACATCCATCTCCTGGACAAAGACCAGCAAAGCTTATCGGCCGAGCTCTCGCTCCATTTTCCAGCGGTTGATCGGGACGAAACGCTGGAGCTTGGATTCGACGTGATCATCTACGGCCTAGAGAAACTTATTCGTGACGTGGGGGAGGCACTGTAATGGCAGGTGAACGTAAGGCTAGTTTCGGCTTCACAAAGCTGATCGTTGATGATGAAGAAGCGATGGCCGAATATTACCATCAGGTCTACGGGCTGAACAAGCTGCAGCGCGTGTCTTCGAACGGGAGCGGCGGCGCGATGGGGGCATTCCGTGAGGTGATCATGGGCCCCGGCGAGACGATGTCGTCAGAATCACTCGTCATGTTCAAGTTCGTCGACCGCCCGGCACCGCGCGATCAGGAAGTTATTCTCGGCTTTATCACTCAGGATCTTGATGCCTTGGCTGGCCGTGTGACGGCCAATGGGGGCAAATTGATGAGTGAGATTAAGTCGACGCCGGAGCACGGCGTTCGGGTGGTTTTCTCCACCGACCCCGAGGGCCGCTTGAGCGAAAATGTGGAACTGTTGAGTTCCAAAAACTGAACTGCCGCAACTCGAAAACGACGAGGAGAGATTCCGGTGAACACACAGTCGCCCTTCATCATTCGTCCGGTCGCGGAGCCGCGCATTCTGGACCAAGTCTACACGGAAGATCAGCGCGCCCGGATGGTTGAAGTGATCCGCAAGCACGGACCTTGGAAGATGGTGCTGGCCTTGCACTTCAACTCTGCCGAGGAAGTGGTCGCAACCATGGCCGGTGACATGCCGGAGGGCATCACGCCGACCTTCGACATGTTCCTGACACCGAACTTCCGGGGTCTTTTCGGCTCATATGGAGCATGCCTGTATCCGGAACTTGAAGACGTGTTCTACAGCAGCTCGCACCTGGCGCGGGTACGCGATTACGGGAATGCCGAATATGCGGTGCCGGAAGGGATGAATTTCATCATCCAAGGCTCGTCGCGCAACCTCGATCCCGCCCACCTCGATGGAACCGCGTTTCGTGGGATTGGTGGCCGCAACACGCCGGTCTGGCTGCTGAATACAATGGCCAAGTCGGGACTCTTCCAGAAGTGGATGGTTCGGAAAGCCCAGGTGATCACCTGGTTCTACAAGGGCACGATCGGCGGCGGCTTTACCTACTGGCCGGACGGCCCGCACGCCGCCCCTCGGCGGCTTGCATCGCCGATGTGGAACCGCGGCGTTGTGACGCAGAATGAGATGATGTTCCACCGCGGTGAAGCATGTGGACCGATTCAGAAGCGCCATCCTGAAGGCCTGGCGTTCGAGTCACTTTGGTCTGCCGATCCCGATAGTGCGGATGGCTGGCAGATCACGACTGGAGACCGAGTGATCGAGCGCGTGTCGGCAGAGGAAACGCGGCTGATGGTGCATTGGACAGCGAGCATCTACACGGACTTGGCCGAAATGAAGTTGATCCTGGAACACAAAGACGATCTGTCCCACGATCAGGTGTTTGACATCTTCGCGAAGGATTTGAGGGCACGGGGCGTCACCTTCGCCGTCCCGTCTGATTTCCTGCACGATCGTGAATTCATCAAGGTGCTAACCCGGACCTACGATGTTGGACGCCCGAGTATCTATCCTCGGGAAGCACCAGGGCCGCACCAGAATCAACTCGCGGCCTAATTTGCTGATCTGACGAGTTGGCAATAGCAAAACGGCTCAGGCCGCTTCTGCGCTTCGATCGGATGGCGGCCAGTATCGTTCCACCGCATCTGATCGAAGCCCGATGCCCCGTGCACAAAACATCACCAGACTTTTCAGGAGTGCGTTGTCATCACCCGAATATTGAATGGCGGGGATATCGAAGCTGCGGGACACCTGCACTGACGATGCGACATGCTCCATAAAGGCCAACGCATCCTCCGGGGACAGCAGATACCCATCGCTGTCACCTGCGGCTTCCGCCGCACTCAGGGCCACCGAGAGCGAGGGCTTCGAAAGGCGAGCAACGCGACGGTAGATGAACCGCACGAGGCTGCCATCGCTCGCCAGGCTGCCCATCGTCAATCGTACGAAGCTGTCGGAAAGATTGGGTCCCGGCGAGACGGCTATGCGCATGCGTTGGACAATTAGCCGGACTAGTCCCCTGGTCGACGGCTCAATGATCCCGAACGATCGAAATCCCTCGTCTTGTCCCTTGATCGCGCGCCGCAGCACAGCGCGAAACAGACTGATCTTGGATGGGAAATGGCGATAGACCAGCGCCGGAGACACGCCTGCTTCGTCGGCAATCCATTCAATCTTGGCCTTACTGAAGCCATGCTCAGCGAACACCCGCACGGCGACGGCAAGAATGGCGGATCGTCGGTCCGCGCCGGCTAGTCGGGAGCCACCCTTTCGCATATGTTATTCCTACGGAACTGTCTGGCCTTTTGCCGATCCCTTACGCTGAGATCTTGAGCGGCCGCAACATGGCCGCCCAAGCAAGCGATCGATCCTTTGCCTTGATGTTTTTCAATTCACCGGACCAAGAACTCGTCCGGATTTGGTCGCCGGGAATCGTGCCATGCCTTCACCAGCTGCCATGGATAATATCCCATCAAACGGCCCCTCGGCGTCGAATATCGATGGCGGATAGTTGGGTGGTTCCAAATCATGTTGCGCAGCTGCTCATCAGCTTGGCGGTTATACTCCTCTGCTGCCGCTCGGTTAGCCTCGATTGATCGAGCGCCTTTGGACAAAAGGAGATCGAAAAGGCCGAGAACCATGTTCGCCTGGTTCTCGGCCAGCATGTTCACGCCAGCGCCATGACCGGCGACAGTTCCAGGACCAGCGATCATGAACAGGTTTGGGAAGCCCGGCACGGCCATTCCGCGCAGCGGCTTGATATCCTCCGGCTCCCGCCAGGCCTCAGCCAATGTCAGACCGTCTCGTCCCACGATATGCAATGAAGATAGTCTCCGGCCAGCATACCCAGTTGCGAAGATGATGGCGTCGACCTCGATGAGATTGCCATCTTTCGTGACAATGCCGTTCTCGACGATGCGCTCGATCCCGTTTGTCTCCAGCTCAACATTGTCCTGTTTGAGCATATCGAACCAGCCCGCATCCATGCACAATCGAATGCCGCCTGCAGGGTAGTCCGGCGTCACTTTGGGCTTCAACCCGGGGTGATCCGCGAGTTCGGAATCGATGTAGTCCAGCAGGCGCTGGCGGAATCGATGATTCGCTTCGCTCACGGACACGTCTTGATGCGGCCAGTTGGGATCAATCCGCGAGGCGGCATAAAGGCCATCGGACGTCCACCAATATGTGATCAACCGGTACCATTGGGCGTAGTGTGGAATATTGCGCATCGCCCATTTTGCGCCCTCAGGAACTTCCCGATTGATGTGAGGAATCGGCATGACCCAGCGCTTCAAGCGCTGGAACACAGTGAGTTGCGATGCAATCTGGGCTAGATAAGTGGAGATCTGCATTGAGCTTGCGCCGGTGCCGATCACCGCAATCCGCAACCCCTCCAGATTGACATCGTGGTTCCAGTCCGCGGAATGCATCTTGATTCCGGTGAAGTCATCTCGCCCAGGAATATCCGGCCAGTTGGGCGCCCGCACAAATCCACCTGCGGAAATCAGGGCGTTTACTCGGCGGTTATGAGTGCTCCCGTCGACGACCGATCGAATGGTGACGTCCCACATGCACGCCTGCTCATCCCAAGTCGCAGACACCACGTCATGCTGGAAGGTGACCCGGTCCCGCACGCCATACTTTTTGGCGGTGTGCAGCAGGTAATCCTGGTTGTTATAGCCGCGCGTAAAGAAATGCGGCCAGTTCGCATTGAGCTCGAACGAGTATGAGTAGAAGTGACTCGGCGTATCTACCGCGAGGCCGGGGTAGTTCGTCTGATGCCAAGTGCCGCCGACCTCGTCGCTCGCCTCGATTATTTCATACTCGTATCCTGCCTCCTGAAGCTTCACTCCAGCGGCGATTCCGCACAGGCCAGCCCCGGCGATCAGAACCTTGAAATCTGCAG
>CBFGZJ010000161.1:0-4640 GCA_965653215.1 uncultured Sphingomonas sp.
GTCCGCGCTGGCCATAATCCGCAACGCCTCGGCAGCGGCTCTGCCGACCAGCCAACCCTTCGATCTGATCTTCGCGGATCCGCCCTATGTTCCAGGGTCTGGCACGCTCGTCGTGAAGGCAATCGCGCAAGCCGATTGGCTCGCGCTGGGGGGATGGCTGGCAATCGAAACCGCTCGCGGTGACTTCGTCGAACGCGGCCCGTACGAGATCGACGTAGAGCGCGACACCGCCCGAGCGCGGATCACGCTTTTGCGGTGTTAGCCTTCTTCGAACGGCCGGAGCCGCCGCTGTTCTTGGGCCCATATTCCGCGAGAAGCTTCGTTCCGATCGCCGACGCGGCAGCTTTCGCCGCCGCTTTCATCGCTTTCTTGGACGGTGCCTCCGCTCCAGCACGGCCCTTCCCAGCCTGATCGGCAATCGCAGCGACCGCCGCCATTGCCCCGACCGCCAGCAGATCGGCGACGATCGGATTGTCGATCAGCTCCCGGAGCTTGTCCATGCCCTTGCCGGCTGACTCTTTCAGCTTTGCGCGCCGGGGCTTGTCCGCGGACTTCTTGGCCGTTGACCGCTCAGACTTCGGTGCGGACTTCGCGCCCCCCGCCGTGCCGCGTTTCTTGCTGGTTCCAGTTGCTGTCTTGGCCAAGACTTCCTCCTTTTCAGTGACGCGAAACCTTACGCCATCGTATCGATCCGGTCATCGCCCGAAAAGTCACAGATCGGCGGTCGCCCGAACGTCGACCGGGGCGCCGGCTTGCTGGCGCAGGGGAACTCTCAGTTCGTCGGCGGCATGTTCGGGCAGCCAGAACTGTCCCTCATCCAGTTCGAACCGCAGCAGGACGGCCGACCCGCCACTCTGGCCATCGGGAAACCAGCGCTCCACCTCGTCGCTCCAGAAACGGTCGCTCATGTGCTGATCCTGGGTGACGGAAAGGTCGCCGTGCACGCATGCGTAGAGCTTATGGTCGGCACCGACATAATGGAACAGCGCGCGCTGCCTGGCGCCGGACTCAGCAACGATGCGGCTGTCCCGGCGAGCAAAAAACCATAGCGGGCCCGACCGGTCCTCGAAGTGCGCCGTCATCGGCTGAGAATGGCTTTCCTTCGTTCCGACAAGCCCGAGCATGCCGGTGCGGATCTGCGAAAGCTCCTTCCAGAAACGGTCGACAAGTTCTTGTGACGGGGCGGTATTCATCGATTGGCTCCGGCGGTTGCGATAGGGAATATCGTCAATACGCCTGGCTGCGGGGGCTGTTCCGCCGGCCTGTCAGCAACCGAGCCTTTGCCTTGGCCCAAGAAAAAAGGAGCCGGAAACCCGGCTCCTTCAATCACTTAAACTGAGAGGATTCTACTTCAGGTGCGACGAGAGATGCTTGTTCATCTCGAACATCGTCACGCGGTCCTTTCCGAACACCTTCTTCAGCTTGTCGTCAGCAACGATCTCCCGCTTGTTCTGCGGGTTCTGAAGGTTGTTCTTCTTGATATGGTCCCACACCTTGGACACGACCTGGCTACGCGGCAGGGCATCCTTGCCGACGATCGCGGCCAATTCGGCCGACGGAGTAACCGGACGGGCGAGCCCGCCACCTGCCTTGCGCGTACCAGTCGAAGCTTTAGCCATTCAACCCTCCTGTTGCTCTCGCGTTTGTAGAGCGCAACTTCTCTCTATTTGCAATGGTCTGCGAAGGGCACCACGCGATTTGCCGAGTCATGTCCGATTTCGGCTCGCCCAAGGTAGGGAATCCCGGCGCGCTCGCACCAGTCGCGGGCGATGTCGTCCTCATCCCGTCCGAACACTGGATCATTCTCTGGAATGTCACTGCAGCGGCCGAGACGGAGCCCGGCGACTGCACGCACATTGCTGCTGCTGGTGAGGTGAAACATCTGACGATCGATGCGGTAGTGATGCTCGCTGACTTCCTCGACCAGTAGTTCGAGCCCGGCGAGGTTCGGTTCGATGGCGGTGCCCAGCAGCGTTGACAACACGGTGAGGTTGAACGCCGCTGCGGGGCCCCTCACCCCAGGCTCGATCGCGCCTTGGTCACGGTTGATCAGCCAGTCGAGCGCTCGGTTCACCGCCGCATCCCCACCCCCGCGCAAGACATCGCTCGCCATCGGCCCGTGGGTTACGCGCAGTCCCATGCGCATGAACGCGGCCAGCAGGAATCCGGCGTCGCTATAGCCCAGATATTCCTTGCCCCGTGCTTCCTCAGGCAGGCCGGTGATCGCTGCCTCCGCGATCCGGTTTGAACCATAGCCGCCGCGGGCAAACCACACCGCATCGATGGACGGATCACGCATCACATCGCGCAGTGCAGCGAGTCGCTCACCGTCGCTGCCCGCGAAGTGGCCGTCATTCAGGAAGCATTGGGGATGGATCACAAGCTCGCAGTCGCCGCGCTGCTTCGCGATTGCTTCAACCGCTTCGGCCGCTTCCCGCTTGAACGTGCAGCTCGGCGCGACGATTGCGATTCTCATAAGAGTTTTCCGGTGCCCCTCTTTGCATGCGCCCCGCGACTGAATAGTGCGGGGAGGATGAGCATTTCCAGCACCTTCTTCTGCGGGATCGGCGGCAGCGGCATGCTTCCGCTCGCCTGCATTGTCCGCGCCCGGGGCGGCCCCGTCGCAGGTTCCGACCGGGCACTCGATGCGGGACGGCTGGCGCCCAAGTTCGAGTTTCTTCGTTCCCGCGGAATCAAGCTGTTCCCCCAGGATGGAAGCGGCCTCAAACGTGGCATGACCCTGGTCACCTCGGCAGCAGTCGAGGATACGGTGCCCGATGTCGCGCGAGCGCGCGAGCTTGACCTCCCTCATGTGAACCGGCCGCAACTGCTGGCAGAGCTGCTGAACTCCGCAGCGGCGAGCATCGCTGTCGGCGGAACCAGCGGGAAATCGACCGTTACCGGAATGATCGGCTGGATCCTTCATGCGCTCGGCCGCCGTCCAACGGTGATGAACGGCGCAGTGATGAAGAATTTCGCCGGCGAGGAATCGCCGTTTGCAAGCG
This sequence comes from uncultured Sphingomonas sp., assembly GCA_965653215.1. GTDB lineage: Bacteria > Pseudomonadota > Alphaproteobacteria > Sphingomonadales > Sphingomonadaceae > Sphingomicrobium. Next base: position 3,006 of record CBFGZJ010000161.1, read on the forward strand.
CGTTGGTCGGCGACCCCGACCTGTTCGTCAGCGAGGTCGATGAAAGCGACGGTTCGATCACCCTCTACCGGCCGAGCGTCGCGGTCGTCACCAATGTGACTCTCGATCATCTTGAGATGGATGTGTTGCGAACGCTGTTCTCGACCTTCCTCAATGCCGCCGGCAAGGTCGTGCTCAATCTGGACGATCCAGAGACCCGGGTCCTCGCCGGCCTTGTTCCACAGGCGAAGTCGATCAGCTATGGCTTCGACAGCCCGAGTGCCACCCTGGCAGGGCGCAATCTCGAGCTTGTGGCTGACGGAACTTCATTCACGCTTTCTACCGAGGGAGAGACGATCCCGGTGCGGCTCACAGTGCCGGGACGGCATAATGCTTCGAACGCGCTCGCGGCCCTCGCGGCCACGCATGCCATCGGCGTTCCGCTAGCCGATGCAGCGAAGGCGCTCGAGCGCTTCGCCGGATTGCGGCGTCGCCTGGAATTGGTCGGCAGTGCGTCCGGAGTGACGGTCATCGACGACTTCGCGCACAATCCGGACAAGATCTTCGCCTCGCTCGCCACCCTGACCGCCCAGCCTGGACGGCTGCTGATCATGTTTCAGCCGCATGGCTTCGGACCATTGCAGAAGATGGGCGAGGAACTTGCCCAGACATTCGCGCAGGGCATGCGCGACATCGACCGCCTGTATTTGCCGGACCCGGTCTACCAGGGTGGCACCGTCAATCGCTGCCGCGACTCGCGCTGGCTGGCGGACGCCATCGTTAGCGCCGGAGGCCGGGCCGAACACATTGCCGAGCGCACGGCCATCGGCGATCGGCTGGTGGAGGAGGCCCGCGACGGCGACCGCATTGTGATCATGGGCGCTCGGGACGATACGCTCAGCGAATTGGCGGCGGATCTGCTGCGTCGGATCGGCGCGCGGTGATCCCGCTTATCTTCGCTGGGGAGGAGTTTCTCGCCCATCCCGCTGGCGCTCTCTACTGGCCGGCGCGGGAGGCGCTGCTGGTCGCCGACCTGCACCTTGAAAAGGCGAGCTGGTTCGCGCGGCTCGGACAATTGCTTCCGCCCTACGACAGCCAGGCCACGCTGACGGCTTTGACGGAACTGGTCGCGCAGACCGCGCCTGCCCGGCTCTACTGCCTTGGCGACAGCTTCCACGACCGCTTCGGCTGCGATCGTCTGCCGGGCCCCGCGCGCGAAATGCTGCTCGCGCTGACGGCGCGGCTGGAATGGACGTGGGTGATCGGCAATCATGATCCCGGCTTTGCCGATCACTGCGGTGGCGTGATCGCGGAGGAAGCGACCGTGGCCGGCATCATCCTGCGGCACGAGGCACAGCCGGACGAGCAGCGGCCGGAGATTTCGGGCCACTTCCACCCCAAGCTGCGCGTCCATCTGCGGGGACGCCGGGTGTCGCGCCGCTGCTTCGTCGCGTCGCCGAAGAAGTTGATCCTGCCCGCGTTCGGATCGCTGACGGGCGGGCTCGATGCGCACCACCCGGAAATCGTCAGGATCGTCGGCACCCACGCTTCGGCGCTGGTCCCCATCGCCGACCGAATGCTGCGCTTTCCGCTCGCCGCCTAGGCGAGCTCGGCCGGAACGAGCCCGCGAACCATATTGCCGACGAAAAAGCCGTT